>JAFSVK010000082.1 GCA_017444985.1 Bacillota bacterium | reverse complement strand
CATAAATCGTAAAATTGGCTATCTTGCCCGAATACGTCGTCAATGTCTCTCACCAATGCTCTACATTGGCTTCGAGCCATTTCCTAGTCTTCGAACAAGCTATCTCAATTTTACTTCAATAGCACTTTTTAGAGGTACCCTTGTAATAACGACTGCCACCCCCTTACAATATTTTATTTGCAAAAATCACAGTACTATGTTATAATTTTATGATTGACACCTATAAAAGATAAAAGTACGAAAAAGTTCCGAAATACGGGGCTTTATTAGGGAGAGATATTTTGAATTACAAAGATGATAGCGGTTTTGCGGGACAGTTGGCATATATTGAAAAAGTGAGAGAGGCAAACCTTACTTTTTTTGAAAAAGAGGGCAGAAAAAAGAAGGCACATATACTTACCTTCGGTTGCCAGATGAATGCCCATGATTCCGAGAAAATAAAGGGTATGTTTGAGGAAATGGGCTATGTTCTTACCGAAAAGGAAGAAGAAGCCGATTTTGTAATATACAATACCTGTTGCGTAAGGGAAAATGCCGAAAACAAGGTTTACGGGAATTTAGGCTTTTTAAAGCACAGAAAAGAGTCGCAACCGAACCTTAAAATAGCCCTTTGCGGTTGTATGATGCAGCAACCTACGGTAATAGAGACCATAAGAAAAAAGTACAAGTTTGTGGATATAGTTTTCGGTACTTTTAATCTTTATAAATTGCCGGAACTTATAGTAAGAAATGAAGAATCGGGATCTCCCATATTCGATATATGGAAAGAACACGGGGATATCGTAGAGGATATACCCGAAATAAGAAAATGCGATTTTAAAGCAAGTGTAAATATAATGTACGGTTGCAATAACTTTTGCACCTACTGTATCGTTCCTTATGTACGAGGACGGGAAAGAAGCAGAAAGCCCGAAGATATCATAAAAGAAATAGAGGCACTTACCCAAAAAGGCTGTATAGAGGTGACTCTTTTGGGACAAAATGTAAACAGCTACGGAAAAGGCCTTGAAGAAAAGGTGAGCTTTGCCGAACTTTTAAGACAAATAAACGATATAGAGGGTTTAAAAAGAATACGCTTTATGACAAGCCACCCCAAGGACTTAAGCGATGAACTTATAGAGATAATGGCAGAGTGCGAAAAGGTCTGTCCTCACTTACACCTGCCTTTTCAAGCGGGAAATAATGAGATATTAAAAAATATGAACCGCAACTACACCAAGGAAAAGTACCTTTCCCTTATTGCAAAGATAAAAGAGCGCATACCCCATATAGCCATTACCACAGATATTATGGTGGGCTTCCCCGGGGAGGGAAGAGAAGAAATAAAAGACACCTTGGACATTATAGAAAATGTAGGTTTTGCGGGAGCTTTTACATTCATATATTCCAAAAGAACGGGCACTCCCGCAGCGAATATGGAGCAGGTGGATGGTGCTATCGTAAAGGAAAACTTTAATGATGTTCTTTCTGCCGTAAATCCCAAAATACTTGCCTTTAACCAAAAGAAAGTAGGGAAAGTGTATGAGGTGTTGGCAGATGATGTAAGTGCACAAGACCCTTCATTTTTAACGGGCAGAACGGCAGATAATTCCCTTGTGCATTTCAAAGCGGGGAAAGAGGATATAGGAAGTATCGTAAATGTTAAGATAACGGACTGTAAAACATTCTATCTTATGGGAGAAAAAATATGAGCGAAAGTGTATATGATAAGGCAAGAGAGCTGGCAAGGAGCATAAAGGAAAGCGATTATGCTCTTGAAGTGGAAAGAACAAGAAATGTGTTCGATGCCGACAAGCAGGCACAACAGGTGCTTTTTGACTATTCCGACCTTAAGGAAAGATACACCTTAGACCTTAAAGAAGGTAATATGTCGGAGGAGGAAAAAAAGGCTCGCCTTTTAGAACTTGACGAGGCTACAAGAAAACTGAGAGATAATGAAGTGGTAGCCGAAATGATGAGAGCGGAGGGCGAGTATAACAGGTATGTAGACCTTATATTCGGTATTATAAACGCCACTCTCACAGGTAATATACAATCGGGCGGCTGCTCGGGCGATTGCTCGGGTTGTGCGGGATGCAGATAAGGAAATTTTAAAATGGAAAAGGATATTTCCAAATTCACCCCCATGATGCAACAATATCTGGGGATAAAGGAAGAATATAAGGATTGTCTTCTTTTTTACAGATTGGGGGACTTTTACGAGCTTTTTTTTGAGGATGCCAAGGTAGCCTCAAAGGAGCTTGAGATCACCCTAACGGGAAAAGATTGCGGTTTGGAGGAAAGGGCACCCATGTGCGGAGTACCCTTTCACAGTGCCGACTCCTATATAGCAAAGCTTAACGAAAGAGGCTACAAGGTAGCTATATGCGAACAGGTGGAAGATCCCAAAGCGGCAAAGGGTCTTGTAAAAAGAGATGTTATAAGAATAGTTACCCCGGGAACGGTGCTTGATACCAATGTTCTCGATGAGGGTTCCAATAACTACATTGCTTGTATATACGGTTGTGTAAACGGCTATGCCACCGCATTTTGCGATGTTTCCACGGGTGCTTTTTTCGTTACCTCCATGGAGGAGGAAAACAAGGTCATAGACGAGATAGCAAAGTTTATGCCCAAGGAGATAATATGCTCCGAAAAGGCACTTTCTCTTTCGGAGAGGATATACAGAGTATTCGATGTAAAGATAGATACCTACAACGAGTGGACATTTGACTATCAAGGGGCGAGTATGTGCCTTTGCAACCACTTCGGCACCCTAAACCTTGAAGGTTTCGGTTTGGGAAAGGATATGAAGAGCGTAAGTGCGGCGGGAGCTCTTTTATCCTATCTTTTGCAAACCCAAAAAAATGCTCTCACTCATATAAACAACCTTACAAAGTACACCTCCTCCGCCTTTATGGTGCTGGATATAAGTTCAAGACGCAATCTTGAACTTGTAAGCACTCTAAGAGACAAGACCAAAAAAGGCTCCCTTTTGTGGGTGCTTGACAAAACAAAGACCGCCATGGGCGCAAGAATGTTAAAGTCTTGGACGGAACAACCTCTTGTGGATGTGGAGGAAATAAGAAAAAGGCTGGATGCCGTGGAAAAATTCGCCTTTCTCTCCATGGAAAGCGATGACCTGAGACAACTTCTTTCAAGTGTTTATGATGTGGAAAGGATAATGGGTAAGGTCATTTACGCCTCAGCCAATGCCAGAGACTTGGTTGCCCTTAAAAAGACTTTTGAGGTGCTTCCCGCCATAAAAGAAAAGCTCGGGCTTTTTGACAGCGAACTTATAAGGCAAATACAAAGCGAAATAGACCTGCTTGAGGATATTTACGGGCTTTTGTCAAGGGCAATAGAAGAGGATCCTCCCTTTTCTGTAAGAGAGGGGGGCATTATAAGACAGGGTTTCAACGAAGAGGTGGATAGGCTCAGAGAGGCAAAGACAGACGGTACAAAGTGGCTTACGGACCTGGAAAGTGCCGAAAGAGAAAAAACGGACATTAAAAACCTGAGAGTAAGGTACAACAAGGTATTCGGCTACTATATAGAGGTTACAAATTCCGCCTTGGGAAAGGTACCCGACACCTACATAAGAAAACAGACCCTTACCAATTGCGAAAGGTTCATAACTCCCGAACTTAAAAAAATAGAAGATGCCCTTTTGGGAGCTAAAGACAGGCTTGAAAACTTGGAGTATGCCATATTCTCCGATATAAGACAGAGGGTAGCGGAAAACGTGGAAAAAATAAATGCCACTGCCTCCGCCATAGCCAAAATCGATGCCCTTATATCCTTGGGAGAAACTGCAAGAACGGGAGGCTATGTAAAGCCCGAGGTAAATAACGAAGGTATTATAAACATAAAGGGTGGAAGACACCCCGTAGTGGAAAAAATATCTTCCGAAAACTTTATACCAAACGATACATATTTAGACCTAACGGAAAGTACACTTGATATTATAACGGGTCCCAATATGGCGGGAAAGTCTACGTATATGAGGCAGGTGGCTCTTATTGTGCTTATGGCGCAAATGGGAAGCTTCGTGCCTGCAGACTCTGCCGTTATAGGTGTGTGTGACAGAATATTTACAAGAGTGGGAGCCTCCGACGACCTGGCAACGGGGCAATCTACATTTATGGTGGAAATGACGGAGGTGGCGAACATACTCCACAATTCCACACGCAACTCCCTTCTCATACTTGACGAGATAGGAAGAGGTACCTCCACCTTCGACGGCTTGAGTATAGCCTGGGCGGTGCTGGAGTACATTGCCAAAAATATAGGCGCAAGAACACTTTTTGCCACCCACTACCACGAGTTGACGGAACTTGAAGGTAGGCTCAATGCGGTGAAGAACCACTGCATAAGCGTGAAAGAGTCGGGGGAAGATATTGTATTTTTAAGAAAGATAGTAAAAGGCGGAGCGGATAAAAGCTACGGTGTCCATGTGGCAAAACTTGCGGGAGTGCCTGCAAAGGTGACAAAAAGGGCGCAAAGCATATTGGGAAGGCTCATAGCCGCAAAGAACAAAAATCAAGCTCCCGATTTATACGCACCCGAGCCCGAAAAAGAAACAGACCCCGCACTTTTGGAACTTTCGAAGAAGCTGGAGGAGTTGGATCCCAACAACATCACTCCCATGCAGGCTATGCAGCTTCTTTTTGAAATAAAGGAAAGATTTAGCAATTTGGAGCTTTAAGATGATACATTTACTTGACAATTCTCTTATAAACAAAATAGCCGCGGGAGAAGTGGTGGAAAGACCTGCTTCCGTAGTAAAGGAGTTGGCGGAAAACTCCATAGATGCAGGGGCTACCCGTATAGAGATAGAAATAGAGTCGGGAGGCTGTTCCCTTATAAGAGTAAGAGATAACGGCTGCGGCATACCCGGGGATGAAGTTAAAAATGCCTTTATGCGCCATGCCACCAGTAAAATAAACTCTCTTGAAGACCTTGACAATATACTTACCATGGGTTTCAGAGGCGAGGCTTTATCAAGCATAGCCTCGGTCTCACAGGTGGAGACCGTTACCCGTACAAAGGAAAGCGAGACTGCGGTAAAAATAAGGATAGAGGGTGGTGTAGTACAAGAAGAAAGCGAGACTGCGGCTAATGTAGGCACGGACTTTGCCGTGAGAAATATATTCTACAACACCCCCGCAAGAAGAAAGTTTTTGAAAAAGCCCGCTACGGAGTCGGGTTATATTTCCGAGATAGTAAATAAGATCGCTCTCGGCCACCCCGATATAGGTATAAAGTATGTAAATAACGGCTCTCTCATATTGCAGACTATGGGCAATTCCGATTTAAGGGAGTGTGTTTACCACATATACGGCAGAACGGTTTCGGATAAAATGCTTCCTCTTGATTTTGAAAAAGAGGGCTATCGCATAAAAGGTCTTATAGGTAAGCCCGAAATGAGCAGGGGAAACAGGACCTACGAAAATTTCTTCATAAACGGCAGATTCATTAAAAGCAACCTTCTCTCCTCTGCGGTGGAAGAGGCTTATAAGGGTAAAGTAATGGTGGGTAAGTTCCCCGTATTTGTCCTTAATATAATGCCGGTAGAGGGCAGTGTGGATGTAAATGTGCACCCCACAAAGCTCGAGGTTAGATTTTCGGATGAAAATACTGTTTACGATGTGGTATATGCAGCTGTGGAGAAGGTGCTTTCCTCCGCAAACCTTATACCTACCGTAAGCTGGGACAGACCCGAAAAAAAGAAAGAGAAAGCAACACAAATAACGATAGATGAGGGGAATGATTTTGTCTATTCCGCTCAGCCCGTAAACTACGGCTATAATGCGGTAGCGGAGGGCGGGAATGTTCCTCTTTCCATGGGAGAGAGCGTAAAGACGGCAGAGCAGGGCTTTACCTACGACTTTAAAAAGAGTAGGGCAGAAGTACCCTTAGAAGAGACACGGGAGGATACGCCTAAGAGCGAGCCTCTTATCCCCGTAAGATCCCTGAAAAAAGTGGGAGTGGGAGACGACACCCAAAACTTTTCTCTTCCCCCTGTAAAGCCTAAGGATATAACAGAGCCCGTAGGCTTTGGCGAAAAGGAAGAACGACCCTCACGCAAACCCTTCTTTAACGCCTACACCATAGTGGGGAGACTCTTTAATACCTACTGGATAGTGGAACAGGGCGAAAAGATGTATATGATAGACCAACACGCAGCCCACGAAAGAATACTTTTTGAAGAGTTTTCCAAAAAACTTAAAAATCACGAATCGGTCAGCCAACTTATAGTGCCCGTGGATGTAAGAGTAAGCGAAAAAGAAAGGCAGACCATAGAGGATAACAGAAAGCTTCTTGAAGGCTTCGGCTTTGAGTTTGAGTACGACGGCAAAAAAAGCTACACCTTATCGGCACTCCCCTACTTTTTTGAAAAATACGACGTTACGGCGGATTTTCTTGAAATAGTTGATGCCATATCCGAAAGAAATATAAATAGCATATACGATATAAAAGGAGACGATATTGCCCTTATGAGCTGTAAGGCGGCGGTAAAGGGCAACAGAAAGCTTGACCCTCTTCAGGCGAGGGAGCTTATAAGAAGGCTTTTGGAGTTGGAAGAACCTTTCACCTGTCCCCACGGCAGACCTACAATAATAGAAATGTCCAAAGGCGAGATAGAGAAAAAATTCGGGAGGATACAAGAATAACATGCAGGCATTACAGGTAATTATAAGCTATTTGATAATGGGTATTGCCATTATTACCACCACAACACTCTTCGAATTTTCAAAAGCACTCATATCTCATCTTCAAGGGGATGCCACACCCAAAAAAGAGGGCAGACTTACACTGAATCCTTTAAAACACTTTGAACCCGTGGGCTTTATAATATTTTTGTCTACGGGATACGGCTGGGGAAAGCCTGTAAACACCGGTACCTTCGGTTACAAAGACAGAAAATTGGGTACCTGTCTCACCTACATAATACCCACCCTCCTTATGGCAGCGGTGGGAGTGGGAGTATACCACCTCTATTTTTCCTTTGAACTTAGGTTAAACAGCTATGTGGCCGTTTTTCTTATGCAGCTTGGGCTTATGAGTATAAAGCTTGCGGTATTCAACCTTTTACCTGCAGAGCCTATGGCAATGGGTAAGATCATAAAGGCTTTTTTGAATATAAACAATGTACTTTCCTACAGACAGGCGGAAAAGATAATACTTTTAATAATATGCTTCGGCTTGTTTATAGGTAAGCTCGGACCCTTGCTTGATGTGGTGGTTTTTGCCATATTAGGCTTTTTTGGAGTAGTGTGATGGCTGTAAATATAAAACTTGAGGCTTTTGAAGGGCCCATGGACCTTCTCTATGCCCTTATAATCAAAAACAAGATAGATATATACGATATCCCTATAGTGGAAATAACAGAGCAGTATCTTGAGTGTATAGAACAGATAAAAAAAGAAAATATGTCCTCCGTCACCGAGTTTATAGTGATGGCGGCTACACTCATAGAGATAAAATCCAAAATGCTTCTTCCCAGGATCACCCCTGCGGAGGAGGAAGAGGAAGACCCCAGAGAGGAGCTTGTAAGAAAGCTTGTGGAGTATAAGAAAATAAAAATACTTGCGGGGGGCTTTGACAAAAGACAGGCACAGGCAGGCACATCCTACTACAAAGGCGAGGATAAAAGTATACTTGCAGCCATAAAGGACACAAGGGAGAAAGACCCGGAGGAAATACTTAAGGGTGCGGATATGGATATGCTCTACAAAGCCTTTAAAGAGGTGCTTAGAAGAAGACAGCTTAAAACCGATAAAGTCAGAAGCGGTTTCGGCAAAATAGAGCCCGAGCATTTTACGATAGAGGAAAAGACCGCCTTCATACTTAACAAAATAGCTCTTTTGGGAGAGGTGAACTTCTTCTCGCTTTTTGAAGAAAACAGTGTGAAAGAGGAGATAATAGCCACATTTCTTGCCATGCTCGAGCTTATAAGAAAGGGCAGGATACTCATTTACCAAGAGGATAAATTTCACGATATCGCCATAAGGGGCAGGGAGGCGGCTTAATTTGGAAAAGGAAAGTTTAAAAGCTGTTATAGAGGCACTTCTTTTTGCTAAGGGCGAAGTGGTGGAAATAAAGGATATTGCAAGTGTAACCGGAGAAAACGAAGAAAAAGTAAAAGAGGCTTCCGAGGAGCTTAAAGGAGAATATGCGGGAAAAAACAGGGGCATAAGCATCATAAATGTACAGGATGGTATACAAATGTGCACAAGTCCCGTGTATTTCGACTATGTAAGACGTCTCTATGCCGCACCCAAGAAAAAGCAACTTTCCCAAACCTTGCTTGAGACCCTTGCCATCATAGCCTACAGACAGCCCGTTACAAAGGGACAGATAGAAGAGATACGAGGGGTCAATGCCGACCACAGTGTAAATAAGCTGGTGGAATACGGTTTCGTTTGCGAAATGGGAAGGCTGGATGCTCCGGGAAGACCTTTGCTTTTCGGAACAACGGAGGAGTTTTTAAGGTTTTTCGGCTTCGGTTCCATAGAGTCCTTGCCGGGTACGGGAGAGGATGAGGAGAAGCTTAGAAAAGAAGCGGAGGAAGAGGTTGGAGAAAGCTGAGAACGAGGGTGTAAGAATACAAAAGTATATGGCAATGTGTTCCGTAGCCTCAAGAAGAAAGTGTGAAGAGATCATAGCCCGGGGAAGGGTATGTATAAACGGCACTAAGATAGAAAGCCCGGGGGCAAAGGTTTACGAGGGAGATATAGTTACCCTTGACGGAAAGCCTCTAAGTCTCGAGGAGAAGAAGGTATACATACTTTTAAACAAACCCGAGGGTTGTGTGACAACGGTAAAAGATCAGTTCGGAAGAAAGACCGTTATGGACTTTGTTAATGAGAGTGAAAGGCTTTTCCCCGTGGGAAGGCTTGACTATGCCACCTCGGGAGCTCTCATACTTACAAATGACGGAGAGTTTTCGAATATACTTACACACCCCTCAAAAGAGAAGGTAAAGACTTATATCGCTTTTGTGGATGGTACTCCCTCCCCCGAGGATATACAAAAATTAAGAGAGGGTGTATACATAGACGGCAGGAAGACCGCCCCCGCACGGGTGGAGAGCCTGAAAAAAACCGCCAAAGGCACCTTCCTTGAAATAAAGATACACGAGGGCAGAAACAGACAGGTAAGAAAAATGTGCCAAAGTATAGGCAGAAAAGTTATAAAGCTTAAAAGAACGGCAATAGGAAATGTAACATTGGGCAGTCTTAAAGAAGGAGAGTACCGCTATTTGACCGAAGAGGAAATAAAGGGACTTATGGGGTGAAAATATGGATGTAAGGGCACTTGAAAAAAGTATAAACGACAATATATCAAAAGTCATAATAGGAAAAAAGAAGGAGATAACTCTTCTTATTGCGGCATTTTTCGCAGGCGGACATGTGCTTTTTGAGGATGTACCGGGTACGGGTAAAACAATGCTTGCAAAGGCTCTTGCCCGCTCCGTGGAGGGGGAGCATAAAAGAATACAGTTTACCCCCGACCTTCTCCCGGGAGACCTTACGGGTGTTACCTACTTTTCACCTAAGGAAAATGACTTTATATTCAGGCGTGGTCCCGTATTTACAAATATACTTCTTGCGGATGAGTTGAACAGAGCCACCCCGAGGACACAATCTGCCCTCCTTGAGGCTATGGAGGAAAAGGCTGTTACGGTAGACGGTGTGGGTTACGACCTTGAAGAGCCTTTCTTTGTTATGGCGACTCAAAACCCCATAGAAAACCAAGGTGTTTACCCTCTTCCCGAGGCACAGCTTGACAGATTTGCCATAAAGCTCTCTTTAGGCTATCCCACAAAGGAAGAGTACCTTAAAGCCGTGGATATACACGCAGGCTTTGGGGAGAGTGTAAATATAGAAAGCGTTTGCGGTTTATCCGATGTGGCACAGGCAAGAAAGCTTTGCGGTGAGGTATTCATACATCAAGACCTTGTAAGCTACATTGTGGACATTGCCGAAAGAAGCCGTGTTATGGAGGGTGTGGCGCTGGGACTTAGCACAAGAGCCGTTATAACCACCGTAAAGCTGGCAAAAGCCTATGCGGCAATAGACGGAAGAGACTATGTCACCCCCGAGGATATAAAACTGTTGGTGCCCCTTGTGGCTACTCACAGAATAGTTCTTACGGGTGTATATCGTCACAGAGAGGACTATGCTTCAAAAACCGTAAGGGATATATTGACCCTTGTGGATGTACCTACCGAAAATTGGAAAAGGTAGCTTATGGATATTATAATTATAATGCTTACGGGTTTTCTGCTTTTTATGGCGGAAAAGTCCCTTTTTGAACATTTTTGGCACAGAGGCTTGTATGCGGATATTAAAATTTCGCCGAAGGTCGCCTTTCCGGGGGACAGATGCGCTCTTACAGCCACCGTGACCAATGAAAAAATAATGCCTCTGCCTTGGCTTTGGCTTAAGTTTAATGTAAGCTCCAGCTTCGAGTTCCCCGAGATAAAGTCTTCGGGAGATGCTCTCAGCTATTACAACGGCCTTTTCTGTATTATGGGCAGGCAGAAAATAGAAAGAAAAATGCACTTTATACCCCGAAAAAGGGGGTATTACGCCATAAGAGACTTAGACCTTATAGGTACGAGCATACTTTTTAACGGCAAAAGTTCAAAGCACTTTAAAGGCAGCTCCACCCTTACGGTGTACCCCGAAAGCGTTTCTGCGGAAGAGGTCAAAAACATAATACTGAAAACCGAGGGTCTCACTCCCTTAAATGCCTTTGCAACTCCCGACCCTTTCGAGTTTGCGGGCATAAAGGAGTACTCCTATCAAGACTCCTTCCACGATATAAATTTCAGAGCCTCCGCCCACATGGGAAGGCTTATGTCGAACAAACACTTTCCCACCGTCAGAGGCGAGATAGCTCTTATAATGTGCTTCCCCGAAAGCCACAACAAAACCAGCTACGAAGTAAAAAGAAGCGAATATATCATATCTCTTGTGGCAACTCTCTCCGATGTTTACACGGCTGCAAACTACAAAGCATCGGTGTACACCAATGCGCCCGATGCGGCGGAGGAACAGCCTGTATACATACCCTACGGCAGTGGCGACAAGCATATCAAAGATATATATGAGGCACTTGCAAGAATAGACTACACCTACTGCGCACCCCCCGAAAGTCTTAAGATAAACGAAAGGCAGTCAAGTGTTGCGGTGTTCTTTTCCCTAAGTGCCGACAAAGCGGTGATAGACCTTTTTGAAAATATAAAGGAAAACTATGCGGAGGCGCAGTGGTATTTGCCCGTAATGGAGTTTGACCTTAAAACAACGGCATCTCCCACCCCTCTTGCGAATCTTATAGGTGTACCGGAGGTGAAAACATAATGGAAAAATATACCTACACTCCCACGGGAGTATGTGCAAAACAAATAGTTTTCGAGCTTGACGAGGAGGGAAAAATACACTCCCTCTCCTTCACAGGCGGCTGCAACGGAAACCTTAAAGCCATAGGCAGACTTGCAGAAGGTCAAAGCGCAAAAAACATAGCCGACATCCTAAGAGGAAACCAATGCGGCATAAAAGGCACATCTTGCGCCGACCAACTGGCACAGGCAATAGACCAAGTTATAAGTGAAAGATAAGAAGAAAAAAAGGGGGGTGTGAAATATCACACCCCGGCAAAAATGAGATTTTTGCCGATAAACAGCCGTTCTGCGCGCCTCTTTAGGGAGGCAAAAGCACTTTTGACTATCGTCAAAAGCCACCCTATGGGTGTCCCGATTACTTTTTTCGGGTGCACAACTTGCCCGTCTG
>JAFSVK010000081.1 GCA_017444985.1 Bacillota bacterium | reverse complement strand
TCATAAATCGTAAAATTGGCTATCTTGTCCGATTACGTCGTCAATGTCTCTCACCAATGCTCTACATTGGCTTCGAGCCATTTCCTAGTCCTCGAACAAGCTATCTCAATTTTACTTCAATAGCACTTTTTAGAGGTCCCCTAAATTTATTTCTTTATCCTATGTTTTTTAAAAATTCCGTTTTTCACCCTACAAACATATCTCACCCTCACCCTGTTCATACACATCTTTTAGTTTTTCCAAAACTTCGGGATAAGCCTTTAGACTTCTGTCCTCTTCGTATACGGACATGGCAAATTCCTGCACTTTTTTAAGTATTTCCGTATCTTTGTAAAGGTTTGCTATTTTTAAATCGGGTATGCCGTGCTGACGGGTGCCGAAGAAATCTCCGGGTCCTCTTAAGAGCATATCTTTTTCACTTATATCAAAGCCATTGTTGCTTTTGCAAAGGGTCTTAAGTCGTTCTTTGGCAGTTTTGGTCTTTTTGTCGCTTATAAGTATGCAGTAGCTTTTTTTCTCTCCTCTTCCCACTCTTCCCCTTAGCTGGTGAAGGGTAGAAAGCCCGAATCTTTCCGCATTTTCTATTATAATAAGGTTAGCCTCTGGCACATTTATACCTACCTCTATAACGGTAGTAGCCACCAATACATCACACTCACCCTTGGCAAAGGCTTCCATGACCTTATCCTTTTCTTCGTTTTTCATTTTGCCGTGTATGCACTCTACTCTTAAGCCCTCAAGCCGTTCTTTCAGCTCCTCCGTGTAGGATACCACATTTCGCAAAGAACTTTCCTTTTCCCCCTCTTCTATCATGGGGCATATCACATAGCACCTGCCCCCTTCTTCTACCTGCTTTTTAATAAAGGCATATATGCGAGGGTAGTAGCTTGTTTCCACCGCAAAGGTATCTACCTTCTGCCTTCCCGGGGGAAGGCTGTTTATTAAGGATATATCCATATCCCCGTAAAGTATAAGAGCCAGCGTTCTGGGAATGGGTGTAGCACTCATTACAAGTACATGGGGAGTTTCTCCCTTTGCTATAAGTTTTTCCCTCTGTCTCACACCGAAACGATGCTGTTCATCCGTAACAACAAGACCCAAAGCCTTAAAGCTCACACTATCCTGCAAAAGGGCGTGAGTACCTATGGCTATATCTATATCCCCTTTGGCAAGAGCTTCTTTCACCGCATCTTTTTCCCTTTTAGATACGGAAGAAGTCAAAAGAGCGCATTTAAAGCCCAGAGCCTCAAACATAGGTGAAAGAGACTTATAGTGCTGATTTGCCAATACATCCGTAGGTGCCATCAAAGCGGTCTGATAACCGTTGCATGCAAAAATATAAGCAAAAAGAGCCGCAACAGCCGTCTTTCCACTTCCCACATCTCCCTGTATGAGCCTGTTCATGACCCTGCCCGCATATATATCTTCAAGCCCCTCTTTTATAACCGACTCCTGTGCCTCCGTAAGGGCAAAACCCAGTTTTTTAAGAAAAGGGGAAGGGTCTGTTTTTTTGATATTTATACTGCTTTTTTCCTTTGTGACCTCTCCCTTAAGGGTAAAAAGGCGAAGCTGTAAAAGTAAAAGCTCGTCAAACACCAACCTTGTACGAGCCTTAAAAAAGGCTTGGTCGCTTTCGGGAAAGTGTATATTTTTAACTGCGTAATTTCTCTCGCAAAGCTCGTACTTTTGCCTTACGGTCTCGGGCAAAAACTCCCTAAACTCCTCATCGCAACCCTCAAGAGCATCTTTTATTATCTGCCTTAACACCTTTTGGCTTATACCCTTTGCAAGAGGGTATAGAGGTACTATCCTGCCCGTATTCAAAGAATGTTCTTTATACTCTTCAAACTCGGGATTTTCCACCTGCAAAATACCGTATTTTAAATATACTTTAGCATTAAAGATATACTTTGCATTAAGTGTAATGGAATTTTTAATATAGGGCATATTAAACCATACCGCCGTCAATTCCCCCGTTTTATCTCCTATACGGCATTTTGTAATAGTTAAATTTTTAACCTTTTTGATCTCGGGTTTTGAAAGTATCTTTGCCCCAAAGGTATACCTTTCCCCCTCTTCCATATCCTCTATGGGTGTCAAGGCGCTTCTGTCCTCGTAATCCCTGGGGAAATATTCCGTAACATCAACTACCCTTTCCATACCCAAAGCATTTAATATCTTTTTTCTGGAGGGACCTATGTTTTTAATGGCGGATACATCATCCCTCAACAGCATATACCGTTCTCCTTAAGGCTCCTGTAGACCTTTCGCAAAGGAAGACCCACAACGGTGTAGTAATCTCCCTCTATTTTTGAAATATATTTTGCCGCATAGCCCTGTATGCCGTAGGCACCCGCCTTATCAAAGGGCTCTCCCGTAGCTATATACTGCTTTATCTCCTCATGGGACATATCATCAAAATATACCTTAGTCTCCTCCACAAAGGTATCTACCTTTATTTTTTTGTTACAGTAGTAGTATATGGATACCCCCGTATATACGCTGTGGCTTCTGCCCGAAAGGCTTTTAAGCATATCGTAAGCTCCCTCTCTGCCTATGGGCTTGCCCAATATATTATCATCAAGGCTCACCACCGTATCGGAGGCTATAATAACGGTATCCTCCGTAGGCAAAAGCTTGTCAAAAACAGCCTCTGCCTTCCTCGCCGCCAATTCATATACCACCTGAAAAGCCGGCATACCCTCTTCATACTCCTCATTGATGCCTGCTGTCACCACCTTAAAATCTATATCTATCTGTTTTAAAAGTTCCGCCCTTCTCGGAGAAGCGGATGCAAGTATAATTTCCATATAAAACCTCTTAAAATTTTAATCATTGTCCCATTTATGGTACAAAAAACATACTATAATGTTATCATAAAGAAAGGAAGTGTTTCTTATGAAACCCGAAAAAATAATAAAAGACAATCTCATATTTTTCAACATAGAAGAAGCCACCATAGCCGATGCCTTAGATGACCCTTCCTCGGTACAAAACACAAGATGCCTTGCCTTTATAGTGTTTGAACTAAACAAATCCGGCAGAAAAGATATTATAAAGCTTATCTCCCAAAAAGTAAAGCCCTACATCAAAAAACTTACCGCCTACTCCCCTATGCTCTCACCCTTAGCCGACTCATGATCTTGTACACAACATCCGACAACCCAAAGAGCCCCGAAATCGTTTCGCCGTATCCGTATCCAAGTGCTGCAATGGCAGCAACCGCAAAAAAAACTTTTATCGTGAACGTCAAAAATATTTAGACGTTCACGATATGATGTGGCTCATAAATAATCAGCCTTAAGCGAGCTTAAGTCCGATTATTTAATTCGCTTACTATATTTTGTCGTCTGCTATATATCATTATAAAAGTTCCGACCCGACTATTTCTTTGTACTGCTTAAATAAGCGGCAACCCTCTTTGCAACATTGTCCTTGATGTTATTATAGAAATATGTATAGTCGTTGTCGTGGCGGCCATCGGGTCCGAAGAACCTGGCAGAGAGCTTTGCAAGCTCTTCGGGCATAGGTTCAACTTTGGCGTGTGTTATGACCACGCCGCGTGCAAGATTTATCTGTGCATCGGCACCGATATCACCCGTCTCCGCTTCGCCCGTTTCCTCGTTCAGCATAAGCGAACCAAGGTTCTCGCTTGCCGCTGCATAGGTTTCGTCAAGTTTCCAGTTGAGCGGGTTTATACTCATCGCATTTGGCCGCACAACCATATTTTCAGCGTTTTCTTCTGCGTTTTTCGGTCCCTCTGTGTTCCAGCTTACGATAACCGCTCCGGTATCGTTCTCGCCTGTCGCAAACTTCAGATGCGGATTTTCGGCAAGATATTCCTTTGTTACGGAATAGCCTATGGGGTAAGCGGCAATCATACGCTTGCAGTAATCGGAATGTTCTTTAAAATACTTGCTCAGCAGCAGCAAAACCATTGCCGAACCTTGGCTGTGGCCTGCAATGATAAACGGGCGGCCTGCGTTGCAGTTTTCAAAGTAGAAGTCAAGAGCTGCGGTCACATCTTCATAAGGCAGACTCAATAGTGCCGCATTTATATTGCCTGTCTTTTTGTTTATTTCTTCCGCATAGCGCAATCCCGATTGGCGATAGTACGGCATAAACACATTGGTGGAATTCTCGAATACCGTTGCGTGTGAAAAATACTCCTCTTCTGCTCCGATCAGCATTTCTTCGTTGTCAAATGTCGCATAATCGGACGAACCATCTTCAAAACTGCCCAAAATGTACGCCGTCGAATAAATATAGATCGAATCAACTTCCTTTGTGATATCGGGGTACTTGTACCAATAATCTTTATTTGAGTAGTCGGGTCTTGGTGATAAATCGTTATTCATATTTTTCCCTCGCTTTCGTTATTGATGTGTTGTATGTTATGTAAAAAGATCACGCCTTGTAAACTTCTTCGCCCTCAACAATGGTGGCAATGATTTTTGCCTGTGCGACCTTTTCTATATCGTCATGCAGAAAATCGCAGTCAACGACTGTCATATTGGCAAGTTTACCGAATTCGATACTGCCCATGCGGTTTTCCTGGCGCCACTGATATGCAACGTTTATCGTCATTGCACGCAGAGACTGTTCACGGGTTATTGCTTCGTTTAAATTGCGCTGTGTATCTCCGCTCATTATCGACTGCGGAAAACCGCGTTTTTCTGCCATATAAATACTCAGTTTTATATCAAAAAACGGAGAGACCGGATAATCCGAATGGAAAACCACATTTGCGCCCGCATCATAGAAAGACTTGATGGGATAAGCTTGGTCTGCCAATTCCTTGCCCACATACGCGAGCTCCTGTGCATAAACGGCAGGTTCTTTTGCCGTCCAAAGCGGCGGAACGGCAGGTATAGACTTTGTTTCTCCCATACGGCGGATATCCTCATCGGTAACAAAATGCAGATGTGCCAAAACATTTCGTTGATCCATATCGCCCGTTATCTTTTCCGCATCCTCGATGCAGCCAAGCATAAAATGAGTTGCACCGCCGCCCTCGGAGTGAACGTGTACGGAAAGTCCCTCTTTGTCGGCTGCCGTGATAAGTTCTACCATCTTGTCGTGGCTGCTGAAACGCTCTATACCGTGATAGCCCGGCTGATCGAGATAATCCTGATTTTGCCAGCCTGTATGAGCCTCTGTTACGCCGTCAAGAAATGTCTTGACGCCGACAACATGGAAATATTCGTTGCTTAATCTCGCTCTTTTCTCCGCGATACGAGCCACTTCTGCCGTTGGATCGTCCGGATCGCTCGGAGCCATTAAATACGCATATGTACGCAGTTTAAGTTTGCCTTCCTGTTCAAGCTCATAGTATGCTTCGGGGGACTTCGGATAAAGGACCTCCGCACCTGCATCGGCAACTGCTGTATAGCCGTGGCTGAAAGCAAATTCCTGCCATGCAAGCAAATACTTCTTTGCATCATCAATTGTTGTGGGAAGTGTCGGTAAAATTACAAATAAAGGATCTTCACAAAGATAACCTGTCGGTTCTCCGTTTTCATCAACGTAAATCATATCAGGACCGTATTTCTTTGCATATTCTTTATCAACACCTGCCCATTCAAGCGCCTTTGTATTGAACAAACAGGAATGTCCGCTGCCCGTCTGCATTATCAAAGGCTTATCGGAACATATCTCATCAAGGTATGTTTTATCAACGTGCTCATCATTTTCTATCCAGCCGGATGCCAAATAAAAACTGCGTTCCGGATTTTTTTCTATAAATTCTTTGATGATCTCTCTGTATTTTGCGTAATCGGTCTCTATGCACTGAGAAAGATCCGCTCTGCCAACTATGAGTTCACCCGCAAAATGTCCGTGACAATGTGATTCAAGGAAGCCGGGATAAATGTAGTTTTCACCGTAATCCAACACCCGTGCATCCGAACCACCGAGTTCCTTTACCGTTTCGGCATCGCCGATATAGGCAAATATGCCGTCTTTGACCAATGCCGCCTTGGCAAAAGGTCTCTTTTCGTCCACGGTAATAATGTTGCCAAGAATAATCGTTTGTTTCATATCTTGCTCCTCCTTTTTTTCAAGAATGCGGAAACTCCCTCCTCATCCCGTATTTTCCGTACATTTTCTTGTGCTTATGTCTCTTTCTCCGACACGAAGCATGCCGCCAGTCCATATATAATGGTCGGTCGTATCTATATTTCCGTAAGCAGGTAGTTTGTATATTCATCTGCGGCACTGCTGCAAAGAACATAGCTGTACAGCCCCGCAATGACCATATCAATGACAAAAAGCATCCATAAGCTGCGCTTGGTATAACTCTTACGGTCTTTTCTGGCACAGAAGTAAGTGAACATGATCAGCAGCGCCGCCGAAAGCGTAAGACAGAGCAAATGTATGGGGTAGCTTTCGATCTACGGCGAAAACAGGATATCGCGCAAAAGCACGGTTATGCCCGCACATACCGAAGTCCAATAGTTAAAACGCCGACTGTCAAGCCGCTTGAAAAAGTACATCACCATCATCACAAGACACGCAATGTAAAAAAGGTTAAGCACCAATTCGGGCCAAGCTTCGTCAAGTCCGAAATGTCCGACTCCGTACAGCGTAATACCCACCGAAAGCACAGCTGCCACAGCAGTTATTCCGACATCTATTATTTGCGATCTCTTTTTAAATCTTGTTTCCATAATATACCTCTTTCAGTTTTGCAAAATATGATGCCGGCAAGATCTGTCCTACCCTCTCCGCGGGCAGACCGTATCAGTTCATCTTCTTGCCGCAGAAATAAACTTCACTCGGCTTGTTATGGCTGAAGCCCTCGTGTTCCGCCGTAAGCAGGTCATTTTCAAATACCAAAAAGTCCGCATCTTTGCCGACCTCGATAGAGCCCTTGGTTGCTTCGATGCCAAGCTGCTTTGCACCGTTAACGGTATAGCCCAGTATCATTTCCTCAATGCCCATTTTTTCGGTTTCGGGCGGAAACTCCGAAATTACTTTATTGATCCCGGAAGATTTGGTTTTTTCGTTTATATAACGTGTCATTCCTACTTCCATGCCCAGGTAGGGATTCCATGATGCAAAATCACCGTAGGTTATGTTATCGCTCGACCACGTCACGTTGGCACCTGTATCCCAGAGTGTTTTACAGCGATACATTTTATTGGCGCGTTCCTCGCCAAGTAAACTGCACCATAATTTATAAGGATCGCCGCCCGTACAGCCCGAATGCCACCACGGTGTATAATTTGCGTTAACGCCAAGTTTTGAAAAACGGTCAAGGTCGGTATCATCCTGAATTTCAAGATGCGCGCAGGTAACTTTTACGCGGAAATTTTCCCCAAGCTCTTTTTTGGCTTTTTCCACGCCGTTAAGTACCGTGCGTGATGCTTGTTCGCCAACAGTATGAGCATGGAAGTCCAGACCCTCATCATTAAGTATCTTCATGACCTCTGCGACTTCTTCTTCATTTAAGGTGACAGCGCCTTTTTTGCCCGTATCCGTATACGGTGTGACCAATGCCGCAGTCTCTATTCTTAAAGTGCCGTCCATAAAGATCTTGAATGTATGGACTTTCAGATGTTGTGTGTTAAATTTTTCTCTGAAACGCTTTACCTGATCCACAACTTCTTTTACCTTTTTCGGGTGGGTAAGAGCATAGCTTCCGTCAATATAAATGGGCAGTTTGCCTTGTTTGTCCATCCTGCACAAACGTTCGTAAACTCGTTCGTGAAGTTCCTCGCCTTCCGGATAACCCGCATCAAAAACAGCGCATACGCCTGTTTTTACGGAATAGTCTATCCACCGTTCAAGCTGGGCATCTATCTGCTCGTCCGTAATTTTCGATAAACCGTCAAAAAGCAAATTCCACCCCGAAGACTCAAAAACGTTTCCCGTTATATGTCCGTCTTTGCGTACATAATAGCTGAGTTCGGGCACCGGATCGGGCGTATCGTCGGTAATGCCGTGTCGTTCAAGTATTTTGGAATTTGCCCAAACGCTGTGTCCCTCTCCCTCCAATATCAGAAGCTCCGCTTCGGGACAAACAGCATCAAGATCCTCCTTTGTAAGGTCTTCCCCCTGCAAGTATTTTCTCTCCAAAATAAATTTGTAGCGCTCCCGCCCCGGGTCGTTCTTGATATTTTCCGCCATAAAGTCCAAAGCTTCCTTTTTGCTGCCGCACATAATGTACTCTCCCGTATCAATGTACGCAAATCCGACACCTGTCGTAACGTGAACGTGACTGTCTATAACGGCGGGCATAACAAATTTTCCGCCAAGGTCAGAAACATCGCCCTCATAATCCGAAAGACCCGCTTCATCACCCACATAGACAAATTTTCCGTCCTTTACCGCAAGCGCGCAAGCAATCGGTCTGTCCTTGTCTGCCGTAAAGATTTTTGCATTTTTAATGATCTTGTCCGCTTTCATATTTCGTTCGCCTCCAAAAAAAATTTTTTTCGGGAAAACACCGATCAACCGACTAAAATTGTTTTTGATCTTTGATTTAGCGGTGTTTCCTTGTAATAAAAAAAACGAGCTCCGTTAGGCATAACTATCCTATGGAGTGCGTTTAATACACTTGATTTTTACTCGTAAAAAGGACTTAGCTATGACACCTGTTTATTTGCCTGCTTTTTTGTCTGCTCAAAAATACACCGTTCTGCATAACTTGTCAGCCCCCTCGCAAATTTTCCGTTTTTTTGCGGTAACTATATCCGAATGTTTCTATTATACAGCAATATTCATGTTGCGTTATTCACAGTATAATTTTACCAAATATTTTAAAAAAAAGTCAAGAAAAATAATGCTTTTTTCTGCCGAAAATAAATTCCCGCCTCTTGGCATTTGTCGCATTTTCACAAAACAATCGCTGTGACGTCGGCTTTATTTGTGCAAAGTTTTAGAATCTATCGTTTCGTCTGCGTTTGAAGAATGTGAAGCTGTCGGAACTTTCGCATAACTGCCAAAACCGTTTATATCGGCATAAACAAAAATTCCGAAAGCGCTGTGAAATATCGTTGTAAGGCTTTTCTGCCTCACAAACGACTCAATGTCCGTATTTCGTAACGCATACAGTCCCACTTCCGCAGCGGTATCGTACAAGCAAAAACACCCCCAAAAAATGACCATTCAAATCGTCCCGCACAAGTGTAAGAAATGTTATTTTGTATGGAAGAATATCGCAAGACAAAATATCGTCTTTGCGGAACACTTCAACGCCCATTTCCAAAACGACAGGAATAGAGAAAATATTTCTCCGAAAAATTCTCTGCCGCAAAAACAAATAGTCCAATTAGCAGAAAACCTCAGCCACCCCGGCTGTGGATTTCTCTGCTCCCAAAATCGGACAAACAAAAAAACACTTGCAAGAGATGAACGCTTCATTCTTGCAAGTGTTTTTTAGTGTAATCTTGAAATGTCGATATTTGGCTGCTTTTATTGGGTTACTATTTGGTTAGTTGAATACGGCGGTATAAAACTCATCAAATAGCAGCCTTTCCTTGGCAGGCGGGCAGTATATGTTTACCCCTTCGATTATAAGCCTTGCGGCATGTAAGAGGGGGTAAACGCCCCGCTTGTGTTTAAAGTTTTCGTTGTACTTTGTATCTCCGTACAGGGGCATACCTATACTTGCCATTTGTACTCTTATTTGGTGGTGTCTGCCTGTTTTTAAGTTTATCCTGCAGAGTGCAAAGCCATCTTTCTCCGTGAGTATCTCATAGGAGAGCAGGGCTTTTTTGCCTCCCACGCTGCCCTTATTCACGATCTTTGATATATTCTTTCTTCCGTCTTTTAATATATAGCTTTCTATCTCCCCGCTTTTTGGGGTCTCTTTACACTTTTCACACACGGCATAGTATATTTTTTCGGCTTTTTCAAGGCTTGCCGTATACCTTGCGGCATTTTTTTCATCCTTTGCAAAAAGTACTATACCGCTTACGGGCCTGTCAAGCCTTGTTATAATGTGACACACCCCACCCGTATAAGCCTGCACATCTTCAAGCAAAGACCTGTCCCCGCTTTTGTCGGGTTGAGAAGGTACGCCCTCCTTTTTAGCGAGGGCTATTATATTTTTATCTTCATATAATATATTTAAATCGTCCATAGAAAAATTAAAAAAGCCCCTTATAACGGGGCTTAGTACACATTAATAACTTAACATACCCTGTATTAAGGGCTTTATACCTGAAAGCTCATACAATACAACATAGTGTATAAGTATAGTAATCAACTGGAATACAACAAAAGCCCAAAATACCTTATCCTTTTTATTGTTTGAAATATCAAAACTCTTATATATAAGACCTGTACTTACATACAGAAATCCCATACCAATAGTGAACGTAAGAATACTGGATTTAAGAAACATAGATAAACCATAAACAATTCTACTTACAGTGAGAAGCGGGGAAACCACACAAATGGCTCTCAATGCTCCAATAAAATTTACAGTTTTTCCGGAAACTGCCACCATCAAACCACCTAAGGCAAGTTTACACAATACTATATCAAGAAGAAGGAAAAATCCAACCTTTAAAGCTATGTCTCCCACAAGTTCATTCCCAGACGATAACATACTTGCTTCTATAAGTGGAAGTAAAAGTGTCAATAGCCCATAGATAGCTGCAGATACATAAGGATATATATCCTTTTTATCATTCCTTATCTCTCCCTCCATAGCTGTGACGGGCTTTATAATAGCTCCCTTTACCTGATTCAAAAAGGCATTGAAATCAAAACTCTGCTGAGGTGGAGCATAGTTGAAGGGCTGTTGCATATTTACACTGCCCTGAGGTGCTCCCTGTGGAGCAAAGCCCTGATTGGGTGCTGTATTTACAGGCTGTGCGGGTTGCACGGGAGGCACATTACCTCCGCCCTGTACAGGGGCTTGATTTTGATTATTGATAGGGGCATTGCTTCTACATGAACAAACACTGCCATCGGGTATTTGTTTACCGCAATATGCACAAAACATAGATCTTCCTCCTTTAGGTGACCTCTAAAAACTCATAAATCGTAAAATTGGCTATCTTGCAAAGGTTAATCGTCAATGTCTCCCAACAATGCTCCCGGCATTGTCTTCGAGCCATTTCCCGGTCCTCAAACAAGCTATCTCAATTTTACTTCAATAGCACTTTTTAGAGCTCCCCTTTATTGTATATTACTAATATTTTACAAAAACATTTTATAATAAAGTAATAAAATTGTCAATTACAGAAATATTACAATAAACCTCCCATTGACAGCCGTATATATAAGCTTTATAATAAGGGAACCTCTAAAAAGTCATAAATCGTAAAATTGGCTATCTTGCCCGAGTACGTCGTCAATGTCTCTTACCAATGCTCTACATTGGCTTCGAGCCATTTCCTAGTCCTCGAACAAGCTATCTCAATTTTACTTCAAT
>JAFSVK010000080.1 GCA_017444985.1 Bacillota bacterium | reverse complement strand
GCTATTGAAGTAAAATTGAGATATCTTGTTCGAGGACTAGGAAATGGCTCGAAGCCAATGTAGAGCATTGGTGAGAGACATTGACGACTAACCTTTGCAAGATAGCCAATTTTACGATTTATGAGTTTTTAGAGGTCCCCATAATAAATCGCTGTCAAGGTCAAGTAATACATTTATCGACTAAAATCAAAAGAGAAAAATCGAATTTTAGCATCCGCGTATAAAAATTCGATTTTTCTATCCTCAGCTCGATAAATAAAAATTTGCAACCACAAAATCTCCACCTTACCCTTGACAGCTTGCTTCATGAAAAAGTGTAACCAATCATTGACACTTTAACAATCCCCTTTTGGAAAATAAAAAAAATTTGACTTTAAAAAAAAAATATATTATAATATAATAGTCCTGTACGGGTCGGGGAGTTAGCGGTGCCCTGTAATCTGCAATCCGCTATAGCAGAGATGGATATCGATTGAGGCCTTGGACTGTCGTGCTGCCTTATTCTTTGGGTGTTGAGAGCTAAGTCCTGCGCAATGGAAACCTGTGAACCGTGTCAGATTCGGAAGAAAGCAGCACTAAGCAGTAATTTTCATGTGACGTGGGGTCGCTTGGTTTGAGCTTGATCAATTAAGTAACGGCGATGGAATATTGTCGAGAGAGAGTGTACAGGATTTTTTTGTCGGTTAAACCGACTTTTTTTATACTTCAAAACAAGCAATGTGCACAAAAAATAAAATTAAGCTTTGTAATATTTGTACAAAATTCTAACTATTGCCATAATATAAAAGGATTTTATGTGATTTTGTTGAATATAATAGTATCGGTGATTAAGAACAAAAGTCACAAAAAATATATTAAGGTGGTGCGTATATGAGAGGATATTCAGCAAAGGAAATCAGAAACGTAGCTGTGCTTGGCCACAGCGGAGTAGGTAAAACGACTATTACGGAGGCTTGCTTACACGTAAGCGGTGCTTCCAAGCGTTTTGGCAGAATTGCAGAGGGTAATACCGTCAGCGACTATGACCCCGAGGAAATAAAAAGAAAAGTTTCCATAAGCTCTGCCATAATACCCGTGGAGTGGCTTGAAGAGAAGATCAATTTTATAGATACCCCGGGATATTTTGATTTTGAAGGAGAGGTAAGACAGGCTCTCAGTGTTGCCGATCTCGCTCTCATAGTAGTGGATGCTAAGTCGGGTGTTCAGGTAGGTACGGAAAAAGCTTGGGAATTATCCAACGAAATGAACGTTCCCAAAATGATATTTGTAAACGGTATGGACGATCCCGAGGCAAATATAGATAACGTTGTTGAGCAGTTAAAGGAAAAGTTCGGTAAGAGCATAGCTCCCTTGCAGATACCTTTCTTCGATGATGACGGCAAATTCGTAGGCTTTATAAACACGGTAAGAAGACAGGCAAGAAAGTTTGAAAACGGTCTTGTAGAGCCTTGTGATATGCCCGATGGTTTCAGCGATGCCGTAGAGGATATGCGTAAACTTGCGGAAGAGGCTATAGCGGAAACAGATGATGCCCTTTTGGAGAAATTCTTTGAAGACGAATCCTTTACGGAAGAAGAAATGAATATGGGGCTCGGTAAGGGTATCGTTGACGGTACCGTTACACCCGTTATATTAGGTGCCGCAATATATACCATAGGTATAAGAGTACTTATGAACTCCATAAACAAATACCTCCCTCCCACATACGAGGTAAGAGCTACGACGGAGGCTGTAAATCCCAAGACAGACGACTTGGTAGAAATAAACTGTGACGAAGATGCACCCGTAGCTGCTTTCGTATTCAAGACCATAGCAGACCCTTATGTTGGTAGACTCAGTATATTTAAGGTTATAAGCGGTGTTATCAAAAAAGACACCATGGTTAAGAATGTAAACAAGAATATTGCCGAGAAAATAGGTAAGGTTTACGTTTTAAGGGGAAAAGAACAGATAGAAGTAGACGAAATAAAGGCCGGCGATATAGGCGCTATAGCTAAGCTTCAAAATACAGGTACCTGCGACACCCTTGCAAGTGCGGACAGACCCGTACAGTTTGAAGAAATAAGCTATCCCGAGTCCAACCTTTCAAGAGCTATCAGCCCCAAAACAAAGGGCGATGAAGATAAGCTTGCAGGTGCTGTTGCCAAAATGCTTGAAGAGGACAAGACCCTTACCTTCAGAGTGGATAAGGAAACAAAACAGTCTATAATCTCGGGCCTTGGGGATACTCAGATAGATGTATTTGTAAACAAGCTTAAATCCAAATATAAGATAGATGTTGAACTTACAGACCCTATCGTTCCCTACAGAGAGATGATACGCTCCAAAGTTCAAGTAAGAGGAAAATATAAGAAACAGTCGGGTGGCCACGGTCAGTACGGCGATGTTCTTATGGATTTCGAGCCTTCGGGAGATATGACGGACTCCTACATCTTCGAAGAGAAGATCTTTGGTGGAGCAGTACCCAAGCAGTACTTCCCCGCTGTTGAAAAGGGCATACAAGAGAGCATAAAAGCAGGCCCTCTTGCAGGCTACCCCGTTGTAGGCATAAAGGCTACCTTGGTAGACGGTTCCTACCACCCCGTAGACTCTTCGGAAATGGCATTTAAAATGGCTACACAAATGGCATTTAAAGAAGCTTTTCTACAGGCTAAGCCCGCCATACTTGAGCCTATAGCAAAGATGGTCATCACCGTTCCCGACGAATACACAGGTGATGTTATGGGTGATATGAATAAGCGCAGAGGCAGAATATTGGGTATGGATAAAGTAGGTACAAAACAAAATATCCTTGCAGAAGTACCCGTAGCCGAAGTCCTTAAATATTCCACCGACTTAAGAAGTATGACCCAGGGCAGAGGTTCCTATACTCAGGAGTTTGAAAGATACGAACAAGTACCCTCCGACATACAAGAAAAAGTTATAGCAAAGAGAAAAGCCGAAACAGAGGCTTGATAATAACGAAAAGACCTGCGTTTGCAGGTCTTTTTGGGTTTTAGGGAATGGATGTTTATGTATTGTGAGGTGTTAAAATGGCAAAGGAAATACTTATAAACCAACTTTTTGCGGGAAAATATTTAGACGAAGGGGAAAATATCGGGCATGAAATCATAAATTTTTTTAAAGACGATGATGGGAAAAATAACCTATATATAACCCCTTTGGGAACGATAAAAAATCATGATTTGGAATATATTATATTTGTTCAAGCTGTTTTCGGAAGAAAAACAGCTGAGGTCATTGGTGTTGCAAAAAATATTTTTAGTGTTGAAGATACTAATAGCAAAAATACTAAATATGCAGGTGTTACACTTGACAAAATTTTTAAATATAATTCTTTTCGAAATGAAAAAGATATATCTGAACAAAGTGTAACATTCCGAGCAAAGAATTTTCTGCTTCCGAAAAACCGTATATTTGTAACGATAGATAAGAATTTCAATACAGAGGAGGGTAAAGTTATTTACTTTGATTCCGAAAGGAAGGTTATACTTAATCAAAGTTTGAGAACATACTATTTCGAAAAAAAAGATAAGGTAGCTTATACGCAATTGAAAGCATTTATCGAAAACAGTGATTATTGGAAGGAAGAAAATACAACAGAAACACTTTCTCCCGAAGAACATACATATAACTTATCTCCGTCTTTTTTGGAGGTGATAAAAAAAGAAGACGATGAGAACATTCTTTCAAATTTATTGGAATATTATTTTGAATATAGTCATAAATCTTTCCGAAAATTTGCGGCTGAGCCTAATATTCTAAATATTCCCGATATGAGCTCATCTTTTGTATCATATAGGGAGATAAAATACAGGATCGATCTATGGATAGAAAGTGAAAATGATATAATTGTTATCGAAAACAAGATCAAGTCCGGGATCAACGGGAAAAGTAACGATAATTACAGTTACTCTCAATTAAAAAAATACTATGTTTTAACAGAGAAAGAAGCTAAAGAGAAGCATAAAAAAACACATTATTACATATTTGCACCTAACTATGCCCAATTTGATCTTTCGCAATTTGAAGCGGGTGATAAATATACGCTAATAAAATACAGTGAAATATATAAATTTTTCATAGGAGAGGCGGAAACATATATATCGGATCGATTTTTCCCCGATTTTATACGAGGTTTAAAGAGGCATACTCTTACATTCCCGGAACTGAGATTTGAGATCATGAGATCAAGATTACTTAAGACTGTAGATCGGTTGCAATGATATATATGTTATGACGAGTTTAATGTAGGATCTTTACAAATGTCCAAAAAACACCAACCAAAACCCGATAAATCCATGGTTTTGGTTGGTGTCCCTAATCACTTATTTACATTTACAATTTGCCGAGCAATTTTTACATCCGCAGGAACAGCTTGTTTTGCCCGATTTAAAATCAAGTATGAGTTTTCTTACTATAAGCGCCACGATAACAACAAGTGCCACGAGTACAAATATCCATGACTGCATAAAAACACCTCCAAATCAAATTGCGACACTCTTTTGGAGCTTGGTAGCCTCCTTGTAGGGTTTAAAGAGCAGATAGCATGCAAAAATCAGAAGTAAAGCCGCTATTACAGAGCCTACGATACCGAGAGCCGAAACACTGCCTGTAAAAAGATTGCCCAATTGGTTTATTATAAATGCTACCACATAGGCAAAACCACACTGGTAAGCTACGGCAAAGGCAGTCCACTTGGGGTTATTCATCTCTCTTCTTATGGCGCCGATCGCCGCAAAGCAAGGAGCGCAAAGAAGATTGAAGGCAAGGAAGGAATAGCCGGAAACCGCAGTAAATGCAGCAGATATACCTTGATATGCGGTTGCCCCATCTGTTTTGTAAAGTATACCGAGGGTTCCCACGATATTTTCCTTTGCCACAAGTCCCGTAATAGATGCCACCGCTGCTTGCCATTTTCCCCAACCAAGAGGAATAAACAGCCAGGAAATACATCTTCCGAGAGATGCAAGCAGGGAGTAGTTAAGCTCGCTTTCTTCAAGCAGTGTGAATGTACCGTCTTTGAAACCGAAGAAGGATAAGAACCACACAACTATAGTCGAAAGAAGTATTATGGTACCTGCCTTCTTAATAAAGGACCAACCTCTTTCCCACATGGAACGAAGAACATTACCGAGGGTAGGCAGGTGATAGGCGGGAAGCTCCATAACAAAGGGAGCGGGATCTCCCGCAAACATTCTTGTTTTTTTGAGAATGATACCCGATATAACTATTGCAGCCATACCGAGGAAAAATGCTGATACCGCTATCCACGGGGAATTGCCGAATATTGCACCTGCGATCATTCCTATAAAAGGCATTTTAGCTCCGCAGGGTATAAATGTAGTGGTCATAATGGTCATACGACGGTCTCTTTCATTTTCGATGGTCCTTGATGCCATTACACCGGGAATACCGCAACCCGTTCCGATAAGAATGGGAATAAAGGATTTACCCGAAAGACCGAAGCGACGGAAAATCCTATCAAGCACGAATGCCACACGAGCCATATATCCACAAGCCTCAACGAAGGCGAGCAGTAAGAAAAGTACAAGCATCTGAGGCACGAAGCCGAGAACGGCGCCCACGCCTGCGACTATACCGTCGATTATAAGCCCGTGGAGCCACTTGGGACAATTTTTTCCGAGAAGACCTTCTGCAAGTGTGGGAACACCGGGTACCCATACGCCAAAGTTAGCAGGCTCTACTCCGCCTTCGTACTTGCCGAACATCTCTATGGCATTTGCAAGATCCTCACTTGAGGCTGTTTCTTCACTTACGGCAAGGGTCTCTTCATCTTCAAGTTCATATGTAAACTCCGTATCGCCAAGCTTTTCGGAAATATTTTCAAGTTCCTTCACGGCGGTTTCGGCGTTGAAATCTTCGCTTTCGGTGTCTATATATTCCTCCGCCTTGCTTATGTCTATACCCTTGCTATCTGCCGCTGCAAGAGCACCTGCAATAATGGCATCGCTGTCGCCGTATTCTTCTGTGGCCGCCTCCGCCTGTGCCGTACCTATACCGAATAAGTGCCAGCCGTCACCGAATAAGCCGTCATTTGCCCAATCGGTAGCGTTTGCGCCCACGGTTACCATGGAAATATAATATATAAGAAACATTACAGCCACAAATATAGGTAGACCGAGCCAACGATTTGTTACTACCTTATCTATCTTATCGGATACGGTAACACCGCCCTTGTTTCTCTTTTTGCAACATTCATCTATCATGCCTGTAATGTAGAGATAACGTTCATTGGTGATAATGGACTCCGAGTCGTCGTCCATCTCTTTTTCCACGGAGATAATGTCATTTTCAATATGATTTTTGATCTCTTCGGATATGGAAAGGGATTCTATGGCTTTTTCGTCACGTTCGAAGAGTTTAATGGCATACCATCTCTGCTGATTTTCGGGAAGGTCGTGAAGGGTAGCCTCTTCTATGTGAGCAAGAGCATGCTCTACGGGGCCCGAAAAAGTGTGCTTGGGAGTTGTGACAGTAGATTTTGCTGCCTTCAGGGCTTCCTCTGCCGCTTCCGTAACACCATCTCCCTTAAGTGCAGATATCTCCACCACCTTACAACCTATCTTTTCGGAAAGTTTGGAGATATTTATCCTATCACCGTTCTTCTTAAGAATATCCATCATATTTATCGCAAGAACTACGGGAATACCAAGCTCTGTAAGTTGTGTGGTCAAATACAGATTTCTTTCAAGATTGGTACCGTCCACAATATTAAGTATTGCATCGGGTCTTTCGTTTATAAGGTAATTTCTTGCCACCACCTCTTCAAGGGTATAGGGCGAAAGAGAATAAATACCGGGAAGGTCGGTTATAATAACATCGTTATGCTTCTTCAGCTTACCTTCCTTCTTTTCCACCGTAACCCCCGGCCAGTTGCCCACAAATTGATTTGAGCCTGTCAAGGCGTTAAAAAGCGTGGTCTTTCCGCTGTTAGGATTACCCGCAAGTGCAATTTTAATACTCATTTTACTCTTCCACCTCTATCATCTGTGCATCGGCTTTTCTTATGGAAAGCTCGTATCCTCTTACCGTTACCTCAATAGGATCCCCGAGGGGTGCCACCTTACGAAGGGTAACTTGTACGCCTTTAGTGATACCCATATCCATGATACGCCTTTTTACCGCGCCTTCGCCGGTAAGTTTGCGTACAACAACCGTACTTCCGATCTTTGCTTCTTTAAGATTCATTACTCTTTTCCTTTCTTATCACACCGTTATTTTTTGAGCAAGAGCCTTGTCAAGTGCGATACGTGTATCTTTGATACACACTATAAGATTACCGCCTACGGTGCTTATCACCTTTATGACGGTACCTATGTTAAACCCCAGGTTATTCAGATGGTTCCTCACTTCCGAAGAACCCCCCACTTTTTTTATGATATACTCTCTATCCAAATCGGCAATAACCAACGGCATATCCTCACCTCCATATATTAGCTTTTGCTAACTAATAAGGTTAGTATACACTAACTAAAATAGTTTGTCAAGACTAACTTTCCTATTCTTTCAAATTTTTCGCTTTATTTTTTACCAAATAAAAAAGACGATGTTTACCATCGCCTTTATATACTTTCTCACACCAAATCCGCCAACTTAAACAGAAAGTTAAAAAGGCATCTCATCTTAAAAGATGAAATGCCTTAAATAGAAATGTGGGTAACAGGACTTGAACCTGCACCACTCAATGAGGACAAGAATCTGAATCTTGCGCGTCTACCAATTCCGCCATACCCACATACTCCTACATTCTATAACAAAAGACGATGCTTGTCAATAGTTAAATGGGGAAATCAGTGTAATTAAATAGGGAAATCAGTGTGATTTTTTTATTTTCCAAAAGGGTGTGAAAATAAAATGTTACTTTCACACCCTTCCCTTATTTGTACATTATATATTCATTACCGTCTTCGTCTGTGACCACCGTTGCCTTTTCCGCCATATATTCGGAAAGGTAATCTTTCACCTTTTCTTTTGTTCTTTGTGTTTTGGATTTGCAGGAGGTCACAGTGACCATACAAAGGCAAAATAATACTATAATTGCGATTTTCTTCATGTATATCAATCCCGATAATTATTTTTTGCTGACCTCCACTTTAACATAGAAATAGTCGCCTTCTTTGTAGGTGTAAAGTGTAGTCTTTGCAAGAACTTTGTTAAAAGCATTTGTTTCTATCCCGAGTTCCGATGTCTTTTTGTCGGCTGCCGCCTTGTCAAATACAAAACCGTACTCTCCCAAAAGCTTTTCGTAGTACTCTCTTTCATAGTCGGCATTTATGGATGATGCATTGTATTTATACAGTGCATCCGTCTTTACCTCCTCCTTAGATACCAATACCGTATTGGCAAGGGCACCTAAGTCGGGAACGTAGTTATATTTTGAATATAATTTCACACTGCTGTTTTTATTAGGGTCTCTGTTGCTTTTTACAACGGTGGTTTTGGTCTCTTCCACCGTCTTTTTAGCTTGGCTGTTGGAGGTACCCTTTACGGAGTTTCCCTTTGTTTGATGGTTGTTGGTGGTGTTGGCAGTCTGTACCGCCTCTCCCTCATGAGAAAATACGGTGTATGTCGCCTCTATGTCCTTAGGCTCTTCGATTGCGGGAGCAGTTTCCTCAACAGTTGACTCTTCCTCTTCATCTCCGCAATAAACAGTAGCACTCTTTCCGTTGTACTTTATGACAGCCACCTTTGTGTTACCGTTCCAATTAAGCTGTGCTCCTACGCTCTCGCCTACCGCCCTCAAAGGGAGATAGAATTTACCGTCTATTATTTGCTGAGGTACATCGGGCACTACATCCTTGCCGTCGGCGGTGAAATAGTTCTGTCCTTTTTGTATGGAAATGGTATGTTCTCCATCCTTTATTGTGGCTGTGGCATTTTCGGCATTCCAATCCACACTGAAGCCCAACTCTTCAAACACGCCTCTAACCTGCACAAGGGTCCTTTGATCCTCTATAACACCCCTTGCAGCCATAACAGGCACACTAAAACCAAAGGCAAAAGCCAAAACAAAAGCCACTTTTTTAAACTTCATAACGATCCTCCCTAAATTTTTGAAATTCCCCTTATCACAAAAAATATCCGTGACAGTATAACTTATTTTTCCTAATTTTAACATTTTTTATTAAAAAAATCAATACGCTATTTTTCGGCTGTATGGCTATATATTTTTTATATTACGAGTTTCGAAATTTTATTTCAAAAATTATTGAAAAATGTACTGTTTTGTTCTATACTTAAGGGGAAGTCTAAAATTACTTTATAAAAATAAAGGGTACCTCTAAAAAGTGCTATTGAAGTAAAATTGAGATAGCTTGTTCGAAGACTAGTACAACGGTCCGTAATTAGCTGTACATTTTATGATATCAAAGTTTGTGCCTTGACATCCTCGTTAGAGTCTACATCTTCCAGGTTCCATCCCCAATGGTACACGACAGGATCCTCGTTGATTTCTTCAAAATATTTGTATATGCGTTCTTCTAATTCTTGCTTGGAATTAACT
>JAFSVK010000079.1 GCA_017444985.1 Bacillota bacterium | reverse complement strand
TAAATCGTAAAATTGGCTATCTTGCCCGAGTACGTCGTCAATGTCTCTCACCAATGCTCTACATTGGCTTCGAGCCATTTCCTAGTCCTCGAACAAGCTATCTCAATTTTACTTCAATAGCACTTTTTAGAGGTACCCTATCGACGAAATTGCCGAGGCTATGGAACTGCCTATTGAAGAAGTCATAGCTTTAAGCAAGCAGGTAAATACAGCAACAGTTTGAAAAAACGAACAAATTTTAAAAGTGTCAGAAAAAGGGCTGAAAGGAGGGAAGCGCCATGAAATACGGCATACCCGAGACTGTACTTGAAGATATTATACTCTATGCCAAGGGAAACCATATTAAAAAGGTGCTTCTTTTTGGCTCTCGTGCCCGAGGCACAAACAGGGAAACAAGCGATATCGATATAGCTGTTTCGGGCGGGGATATTTTAAACTTTTACTTTGATCTGGAAGAAAAGGCGAACACTCTCCTTAAATTTGATGTGGTGGATATGGATAAAAATATAGAAGACGGATTTAAAAGGGAAATAGAGAAGGATTCGGTAGTGTTATATGAAGAAATATGAGAATTTTTGCAGATCCCTTGCAAACTTAAAAGTTGGTCTTGAGCTGAATGAACCCTACACTATAGTAGAACAAACGGGAATAGCGGGTCTATTTGAGATATGTTTTGAACAGTCGTGGAAGCTGTTGAAGTTTTTCCTTGAGGATCAAGGTGCTTCGGATGTGAAAATAGGTTCTCCGAGAAATATTCTGAAAATTGCCTACAGCTGGGGCGTAATAGAGAACGAGGAGCTTTGGCTTGAAATATTGGGGGCAAGAAATGTTTTAGCTCACACTTATAGCCAAGAACAGGCGTTGAAGGTTATAAGAACTCTAAAGAAGGACTACATAACAGCTTTTGAAAAGTTAAAAGAGACTATGGATATATACTTTAAGGAGGCTCAAACAGTAGAGGACGCACAAGCGAAAATTATGAACAAATTGTAAATGTGTTCAAAAATTATATAAAAACCGTTCATAAACAATTTTTTGTCAAACTTTTAAATTTAAAAATAAAATTTGATAAAATTACATCAAACTTAGAGAAATGTCTAAAATTAGGGTCAAATCGCAACAACTGACTGCAATATATTCCATAAACGCAACATTATATTGTCTATCTTGCATAAAAAATAATTTTTCAATTTGTGCAATATTTTTGAAAAAAATTGTTTACAAATTATTCAAATTGTGGTAATATACTCTTGCAAACAAAAAGAGGCAAAAGCCTCAGGGGTTAGGGACCCCGTAAAATATTTTATTAAGGAGGAATCTTTCATGAAGGATTTAAGAAAGAAACTTAACAAGAAGGGCTTTACCCTTATCGAACTTATCGTAGTTATCGCTATCTTAGCTGCATTAGCTGCTATAGCACTTCCTACAATGACAGGTCTTATCGAGAAGTCCAAGAAGCAGGTTGCAGAGTCTAACGCAAGAAGCGTATACTCATCAGCTTCCGGTTTCCAGGCTGCTTCCGATTACAAGATCACAGGTACAATCACAGACTCTACAGCTAACCCCAACGAGTCCGGCAAGACATTTGCTGACTTCATCGGTTCCGGTATGACCGGTAGCTATCAGGCACTTGTAGACGAGTCTGACGGTATGGTTAAGCAGGCTGACTGGACAGACGGTTCCTACACAGCTTCTTACAAGGTAGAAGATGGTAAGGCTTACATCGCTTCTGATAAGGGTGACACATTAGGTGGTGCTACAAACTTCCGTGAAATCGGTTCTGCAGCTACAGCTTCATAATTAAATCTGATATAGGATTTTGAACTTAATTAGCTAAATTGTTATGCGGTGTTTTCCGAATGGATTGCACCGCATAACTTTTTTTAGGGAAGTTTGTAATAGGTCGGCAGTAATTTTAAGTTTCGGAAAGGAGTAAATATGATTATAAAAAGTTTAAAAGTGGAAAACATTACTGTTTTAGGTAGCAGCAATATATCATTTACACCGGGCATAAACATTATTATAGGCGAAAACGGAACGGGAAAGACCCATATTTTAAAAATAATCTATTCGGCGTGCAGAGCAACGCAAGCCAAAACATCCTTTTCCTACAAGCTGACAAGAACGATGTTTCCCGACGACTATAAGCTGTCACAACTCATTACAAAGGGAGCAAGGAATAAAACCTCTAAAATTGAAATTACAGCTTCAAATCAACTTAAAAACGAAAAAAAGCTTTCGCTTTCTTTTGAAAAAAATACTAAAAAATGGGAAGGTAAAGTTACGGGAGAAAGTGCCTGGGAGAAGGAATTTGCGGGTGTAAACAGCATCTATATCCCTGCAAAAGATATATTGGCAAATGCCTATAATTTAGTTGCCGCTACGGAAAGAGATAATGTTAGGTTTGATGATACCTATCTGGATCTTATAAATATACTTAAAATAGACAGCTCGGATAATGACAGCGATAAAATAAGTGATGATATTCTGCAAAAGTTAGAAAAATTTACAGATGGCAGAATGGTCTACGACAATATAAGGGATGAATTTTATATAAAAAAAGGAAATTCAAAAAGAGAGTTTAATTTAGTGGCAGAAGGGGAAAGAAAAGTATCATTGCTTTGGCAATTACTAAAAAGAGGTGCTATTAAAAAAGGCGATATTCTCCTTTGGGATGAGCCCGAATCAAATATCAATCCACGGATAATACCATATATTGCAGACATTCTTTTGGAATTGCAGAGAAAGGGTATTCAAATTTTTGTATCTACACACAACTATATATTGGCAAAGTATTTTGAAATAAGAGCTACAGAAAAAGATGAAGTTTGTTTTTACAGCCTAAACAAAAATAAAAACGGAATAGAAATTGAGAAAAACAGATCATTTTCCGGATTAAAAAACAATACACTGATATCTACATTTGAAAAACTTTTGGATGAAGTGTACGAATTGGAGTAAAGTATGGTGCTTAAAGAAGAAAACGGCTATTATGAAATAAATTGCAATGAAGCCTTGTGGGCGACGGATAAACACCATGAATTATATTTAAAAAGCGGTTCTGTGCTGTCGGATGCCGATTGGATAATTGAAACAAAGGATGAAGAAATAATAATTATAGAATATAAGAATGGGATGATCAGCGATAAATCGCAATTTAAGCCCAATGAGGATAAAAAAGTAAAAAGTGTTGCAAGAAAGTTTTATGACACATTGCATTTTCTGAATATGAGTTTAAAAAATTTTCCCGTAAAATACATTTATGTTTTGGAGTGGAAAAACTCGGATGCTGCAATGCGTAAGGCGTTAAGAAATAAAATTAAAAAATTATTGCCTTTTAAAATGCAGGAGAATTTTCAAAAGAAACTTATATCGGAGTTTGATATCATTTCTATAAGTGAGTGGAATGAAAGATACCCTCAATTTCCTATATTGAGGACGGAGAAAATTTAAATTTCCAATAACGGAGACACTATGTACAAAAAACTACTAAACGCCATTCCCGCCTTTTTCACGGTGGCGGCATTTTATTTACTTTTAAATATTGAGCAAAAAGGGGATGCTTTGGGGGTAGTTATAAGCCTGTTGCCCTTTATTATAGGTTTTGTGTTTTTCTTTTTATATTATGATTTTAAAAACTTGAAAGAGGCTAAAGAAAAGAAAAGTGAAAATATAACCGCTTTTATATCTGCGGCTGTATTTACATTGATATTATCCTTTGGATACATATGCAGAGGGGCAAAGGGAAATATTTTTCTTGCTGTTTTAGGTTTTTGCGTCGTGGTTGCGGGGCTTTTTTTATTTTTTAAAAAGTTTGTGTACAATCTGATACTTTTTATGGATAAGCACAACGCCTTTTCCCGAAGCAAGAGAAGAGATGGCAAAAAAGTATTTTTATTATCCTTCCTTCTTTTTGAGGCAGTATTTATATTTTACATGCTTTTATTCTTCCCGGGAAGAATAAGTCGGGATGTTACGGGGCAAGTTTTTCAATATATAGGCCTCTATGGTATGACGGATAAATACCCCCCCGTACACACAAAGCTTTTGGGGAGCCTTTATGTAGGGGGTATATCCCTTTTTAACGGTCTTGGCATTACCTCTTTTGCAAACGAGGCGGGAGGTATATTATTCAACTGCTTTATACAGCTGACATTTTTTGCTCTTTCTCTTTCCTACCTTGTATTTACGCTCTATAGCATAAATATAAATAAAAAGATAATATACATTACCTTACTTGCAAATACCCTTATACCTCTTGTGCCTGTGTTTGCGGTAACGGTGTCTTACTTTGTGTGGTACTCGGGCTCCCTTATATTTTTAATATCCCTTAGCCTGAGGCTTAAATACAAAAAATATATTAAACAGGACACGTCCATACCTTGGTACAAGAGAAACTTCTTTGACGATACGGTATTTGAATGCGGAGGGCTTTTTGTATTCCTGATAGCTATCTGTCTTTTCGGACCCTTCGGTATGGTAGCGGGTATAGCTTTTACGGCTTGTACACTTCTGCAAAAGCTCAACACCAAAAAATACATACCCATAACCGCGATCTCAGCCCTCATTACAGCCCTTATAATAAACGGTGCCACAAGGGTGGAGAGAGATAGAGAAAGGGACATACCTACCCACAATATTATGCAGCTTGCAAGGGTAATAACAAACGAGGACGATCTTTCAAAAGAAGAAAAAAGAGAAGTATCCGCTCTTATGCGCTATGAATATATACCCATGGCATACAGCGAGGATACAAGCCTTTGGGTAGATAACATACATGCCCTTGTAAGAGTGAGCGGAGGAGAGTACAACAAGGATAGTATTCAAAAAATATGGGCGAATGTAGGGGCAAGACACAAAGTAGAATACCTAAAAAGTATATATACCCTTACGGGAAACTACTTCGACCCCCTATCACACTTAAGCATAAAATATGAGCAAAGAGAAAACAACATACTATCGGGTCTTCCCGACTACACCGTCTTTGGCTATAAGGCGGAGGAGGGTATTTTAAATTTCTTGTACACTTTGGAGAAAATACCCATACTTAATATTGTGTTTTCTCTCCCTCTTATGCTCTGGCTCACACTGCTCTTTTTAATATATACCTTGGTAAAAAGAAAATATGAGTACGTCTTGTATTATTTGCCTTTTATAGTCACTTGGACAGCCACCGTCATTACAGCGGAACATATAAACACCTTTGAAGCACTTATGCCCGTAGCCTGCCTTTATCCTCTTCTTGCGACATTGCCTTTTTACAAAAGAGGGGATGAGGAGAGGGAAAAAACTGCGGAAGAGTGAAAATTTATATTGAAAAACTCGCGAACAAGTGATATTATATTTGTACAATAATACCCATAGAAGAGGAGGGCGAAATATGTTTTGTACAAAATGCGGTTCACAAAATAATGAGGGTTCGATGTATTGCAATAAATGTGGGGAAGCGTTGCCTGTCAATAATGCACCCTATGTAAACACACCACAACAGGTGCCACCGCAGTGGACACCTACGGCAATGAGGCAAAAAAAGGCATCTATAGCACTTATTATAGGTATAGTAGCCGGAGTAGTGGTGGCAGGTGTAATTGTTGCCGTGGTACTGGTAAAGAACAATGGTGGGGAAAAAAGCAGTTCCGTCGGTAGTGAAGCAAGATATAGTTTAGATGATGCTATAGATAGTTCTAAAAAGCAAGTTGCAGAGTCCAACGCAAGAAGTGTATATTCATCGGCCAGCGGTTTTCAGGCTGCTAACGATTACAAGCTTACGGGAATTATTGATGACACGACTAGGGATCTAAATGATACAAGCAAGACGTTTGGCGACTTTATTGGTTCGGGTATGACGGGCGAGTACCGAGCGATCATAGATGACGCTGATGGCATGATAAAGCAGGCAGATTGGACAGATGGAAACTACACAGGCTCATATAAAGTAGAAGACGGAAGGGCATACATAGCTTCTGCTAAGGGTGACAAGTTGGGTAGAGGAATGGACTACCGCCTTGTCGGGGAAACTTACACAAGTAATGATTATGATGACGACGATTATGACAGTGATTACGATTACGACGACTATGATTATGATGACTACTCGCTTTTCGAGGACTTCGGCAATGAAGGATATATAGAAAAATCTAAAAAACAGGTTGCAGAATCCAACGCAAGAACCGTATACACGGCAGCAAGTGGTTTTCAAGCTGCTACCGATTACAAGCTTATGGATACTATCATAACAGCCTCTACGGAATGTCCCGGAGAGTACACATTTACTGATTTCATTGGTTCGGAAATGACAGGCGAGTATCGTGCTATAGTTGGCGATGATGGTATGATAACACAGGCAGATTGGACAGATGGTAACTATACAGCTACTTATAAGGTAGAAGATGGTAAGGCATACATCGCCTCTGCAAAAGGCGGTGAACTGGGAGGTGCAACAGATTTCCGTGAACAATAATAAAAATTCACAGAAAATTCATTATATTTATGTGGTAAAATGGCTTGTGATATGTTATAATTTCTGAATAATAATAATTATTAAAAGGAGGATGAAATTATGGCAAACAAATATGCCGGAACACAAACCGAGAAAAATTTAGAGGCTGCTTTTGCGGGAGAGTCTCAGGCGAGAAATAAATATACATATTTCGCTTCCGTAGCAAAAAAAGAGGGCTATGAGCAGATATCCGCCATATTCTTAAAGACTGCGGAGAACGAAAAGGAACACGCTAAAATGTGGTTTAAGGAATTGGGCGGTATAGGCGATACCCCCGCAAACCTTAAGGCTGCCGCAGACGGCGAAAATTTCGAGTGGACGGATATGTACGAAGATTTTGCCAAAACAGCCGAGGCAGAGGGCTTTAAGGCACTTGCCGCAAAGTTCAGAGCTGTGGGAGCGATCGAAAAGCAC
>JAFSVK010000078.1 GCA_017444985.1 Bacillota bacterium | reverse complement strand
CCGAAAAAAGTAATCGGGACACCCATAGGGTGGCTTTTGACGATAGTCAAAAGTGCTTTTGCCTCCCTAAAGAGGCGCGCAGAACGGCTGTTTATCGGCAAAAATCTCATTTTTGCCGGGGGTGTGATATTTCACACCCCCATCGGAGAGGTACCCACCCCGGGAGGGGAAGGAAGCCCATAGGGCTGACGACGGAACGACCAATACATTCCTTCGCCGAACTTTTCTTTCCGCTCGGGACCTCTCCGTCAACTGTCGGCATTAGCCGACCGAGAGGTTCCCTTACCAAAGCCGCAAAATCACACTACAATTCCAAACAACGATCCCCCCAAACGGCAGTGATGCTCCCAAGCTTCACTGCCGTTTTTACGCCCGTTCTATTTTTGTTCTATATTTTTATAAATCACCTCTTGACAATGTTCTATTTTTGTTCTATAATAACACCACAACATAGAACAAGGAGGTATTTGTATGTCGGAAAAAGAATTTGCAAAACAATTACAGGGGTCCCGGCCCTACTTTTTATCCTTTCTGCGAGGTCGCTACGGTGCCGATGCAGACATAGAAGATGCCTTACAGGAGTGTAACATCATACTTTGGGAATGTGTCAGAGATAGAGATAAATACCCTACCTACAAGTTCAACACCCTGCTTTGGCTAAAGATAAGACAGTACTTTACACGAAAGGATATGAAAAAGAAGCTCAAAACAATATCTCTGGAGGAAATATCTTATGACGGAAGCTACATTTGAAAAATATCACTCTAAACTTATTAAAAAATTACTTCCCCTTTTGCCCTATATCACCCTTTCTTCCTCTCAACTGTGCATGAGCGTAGCCGCAGATCTGCTGAAAGCCATAGAAAAATGCAGCTTTAACAAAAACGAAAAAAGGCTTATAAACTGGGTGATATCGGGAAGGAGTCAGATCGAATACTCAAAGCACTACGGTGTACCCACCACCACTCTAAACAGAAAATTCGATAAGATCTGCAAAAAAATAGAACAAAACTTAGAACAACAGGAGGTACAAAATGTCGGAAAGAAGAATGATAGCCAAAACGGTAGTTGACACGGATAAATTCTTAGATATGCCTCTTTCGACTCAAGCCCTATATTTCCATCTGAATTTGCAAGCGGATGATGACGGAGTTGTAGGCTCTCCCAAAAAAATACGAACGATCATAGGTGCCACCGAGGAAGATCTGAGGCTTTTAATAGAAAAGGGGTTTCTCATTTCCTTTGATACGGGGGTGATAGTAATAAAGCATTGGAAGGTCAACAACCTTATTCGCAAAGACAGATACAAACAAAGCTTTTTTCAAACCGAATTATCCCAACTGCGGGAAGATAAGGGTGTGTACAGCTTTATATCAAGGGATACACCAAGAGACCCCCTATCCACTGCCAACGGTATACCAAATAGCGACCAAGGGTTAACCCAGGATAGTATAGGTAAGGATAGTATAGATAAGGTTAGTATAGATAAGGATAGAGAAGATAAGGATACCGTTACCCCTTCCTCTTCCTTGTCAAATAACTCCGAACATAAATACGGTGAATATAAAAATGTTCGTCTCTCCCTTGAAGATATCCAAAAATTAAAAACAGAGTTTCCCGATTGGAGGGATAGAGTGGAAGCCTTATCCACCTACATAGCTGCTAAGGGCGATAAATACAAAAACCACTTGGCTGTCATAAGAGCTTGGGCAAAAAGGGAGAACCAACACCCTCAAAAAATCACACCCCCAAAAAACAATAACTTCACCGACTACTCCTGTCAAAGAGAATACACCGAAGATGAACTTGAAAAGTTGCTGAGAAAAAAAGAATAGCCTCCCCCACCTGTTTCATATAATTGTAATATATTTTAACTTGAAAAAAAACACAACTTTTTTTATAATGGTGATATTCAGATATATGGGAGAAAATTTATGGCTAAGAATATTTCCGAGAGTTCGGAAAACTCGTTTAAATTTAAAAACACGGGAAACAAGACCGTTATATTTCCCTTGCATCCCGATAATATGCAAGCACCAAAGCCGAAGCTCAGCCCTCAGCTTAAGCAGAAGGCGGCATCGGATCCGGATATTGCGGATGTGGTAAGTCCCAAGTCCGTACAAGCAAGAACAACTTCTCCAAGACGTGAGGGGGGAGGCGAACACAGGACCCATCCCACCTACAGAAGAGGTGCTTCATCTACGGGCAACAGTGCAAGAATGCCTGTAAGAAGGCCTAAAAGGAGACCTACCCCGAAGAAAAAGGGCACAAGGCTTACGGGAGGACACCTTTTATCTTTCGTTGCCATACTTGTAATACTGCTTATAGTGGGTATTATAGGTTTCAGGAAAAACGCCCAAGCGGTGATACTCAACGGAGAGACCGTAGGCTACATTAAAAAGACCACCACCACAGAAGAGGACTTTAAAAAGCTTATAGAGGCAAAGCTTGGAGAAAGCTTAGGCAATACCGTATATGTCAATGAAGATATTACACTGAAGCCCGTTAGCTCTCTCTTTAAAAATATACCTGCAAACCCCGAGAAAGTCGTAACAAAAGTTTGCGATGCGGTGACCTACAAGCAAGCTGCCGTTTCCCTGACTTTGGGAGACCAGCCCGCTATAATACTTGCAAATTCACAGCAGGCGGATGAGGCACTGGCGGGGGCTTTGAAAAAATACAAAGCACCCGAGGGTCAGTATACCGAGGGAGCGGCACCCGAGGGCCACAGCAATCCCGAGTTTGCCGTTGCCATAACCAAAAAAGACGTTCAGGTAGACGGCTCTCAAGTACTTACCCTTGATGAGGCTATAGACAAACTTGCAAGAACACAGCAAGTATCCAAAATACATACCGTGGTTTCGGGAGAAACTTTTGCGGGCATCGCTCAAAACGCAGGTATGACCGAGTCGGAGCTTTATGCGGCAAACCCCTCCGTTATAGACGGCTCTCGTCTTTCCGTGGGTACCAAGCTCAATATAAACACCATAGAGCCCGTTATCCCCGTAAGGACCTATGCGGTAGTTACCACCACCCAAACCATAGACTATGAAACAAAGCACGAGTACCTTCCCGATAAGCCCGTATATTACGAAAATGTAAAGCAGGAAGGCAAGGAAGGTCAAAAGAGCATATACACCTGTACACCCTATGTAAACGGTGAGGTGGAAGGTCAGCCCATTGTCAGCGAGACCGTCACCGCACAACCCGTTACCCGCATACTGCAAGAGGGTACGGGAGAAGAATTGGAAGATTGATTACCGTAAAATTACACTAAACTTACAACATAATAACAAAAACCTCCTTTGTATTTACATTATTATCTTTATGCTTTATAATCTAAGCATTAAAAATGTTCGTGTAAAAAAGGAGGTTTTTTTATGATCAAAAAATGTGTTGCCGAACTTATAGGTACAGCCGTACTCGTTATAGTAGGCTGCGGTGTTGCAATGACCAACGGCTTCGGAACGGGGCATGTAGGTATAGCCCTTGCCTTCGGTCTTGCTATAGTAGCTCTTGCCTACTCTATAGGAAATGTATCGGGTTGTCACGTTAACCCTGCCGTATCTTTGGCAATGTTTGCCACAAAGAAAATGAGTGTGGGTGAATTTTTCGGCTATATCGTAAGCCAGTTTATAGGGGCTGTATTAGGTGCTCTCGTACTTTTGGTAATGCTGGGAACAGACAAAGGTCTCGGTCTTAATTTCTACGGTACGGGTCTTTCCGCCACAAACGCCACCGTAACACAGGCTTTTGTAACGGAAGTCGTTCTTACATTCGTGTTTGTTTTTGCAATATGCGGTGTAACAAGTAAAGAAAACTTCTCCTCCGCAGCAGGCGTGGTAATAGGTCTTTCCCTTACACTTGTACACCTTTTGGGTCTTCCCATAACAGGCACATCTGTAAACCCCGCAAGAAGTTTCGGACCTGCCCTTGTAGGCATGATATCGGGAGTTAAAGACGGCGGCACCGCTCTTGCACAGGTATGGCTTTTTATAGTAGCCCCCCTTATAGGCGGTATTATCGCAGCTCTTGTATACAAGGTGTTAGACTCCAAAGAAGATGAAGATTAAGCTTGCGTTCTTTTGAAAAAATGCAGCTTTTGCCATATACCTCCAAAAACCCCCTGTGATATTTTCGCAGGGGGTTTTTGGTAGCTTTTATTTATCCTGTCGCTAAATCTCAAACATATCTTGCATTGCCTTTATCCTATCCGAAGCATAATTCTTTCCATTTGTGCGGTTTCAACAATAATCTCTGATTTTTTTAATATGTATTACTTAATTTAGTAGGTATAAATCGCTATGTAATTAACAAATGCAAAAATATTCAATAAAATTTTATTTTTTATAAAAAATACTTGCAATTCTCATAGAAATATGCTAATATGTAGATACAGAAGAGATTATAGAACTTATTTCAGTTTTTTATATTGGGCAAAGCAGGGGAAACGCTGTGACGCAAAACTAAAGGGCCTTTAAAATGGTAGCCAGTTGCACTATTAGTTTTCATCTGTTTTTGCCAATCAACAAATTAGGAGTGATTGATATGAAAAAAACAAATGAAGCTTTAACAGGTTTAAAACTGAATAAAAAAGGTTTTACCCTTGTAGAACTTATAGTTGTTATTGCTATTCTTGCCACTCTTTCCGCTCTTGCGGTGCCTACCTACAACGGCATAGTACAGAACGCAAAGAAAAAAGTAGATTTAACAAACGCTCAAACTCTTTACCAGTCTACTTATGCTGTAATAACGTTGGATGATAGCATAAACAAATCTTTCAGCGATTACGGCACAAAGTACTCCGTTAAAGACAGCAGCGGAAAATCATATAAGTTTGTTTCCGCATTAAGAATTACCGACAGATCCGCTACCGCCAGCAGTACCGCAGGTACCAAATGGGAAAGCGACAATGATAAGATCGAGTTCGGTCAGGAAAAGGGTAATACCGCTTTCAGAGATGCTCTACTGGATTATTGGAGCGTAAATGCCGGTCAAAAGCGTGCCGATAACAGCTCTATGGCTTCTGCCGCTACAACAGGTATAGGTCTTAAAGCTATATGGCGCGGAACAGACGGTCAAAGACTTAACACTTGGTTTATAGGTCATCCCGAAGGAAGTCCCGGCAATGTTGAGATTTGGGTAGGTCAGTGGTCCGGTGTTTCCGGTGGCAAAGGGTTACAAGCAAAGGTTGCAAAGCCTGTATATAAGGTGTATCCCGTTGACAACGCATACAAATATTGATATTTGGTATGTTCGCTCAAAAACCCCCGCTTTTAAAGCAGGGGTTTTTTGTATAGTATCAACATTCCCCCCAAACCCAACTCTTTCACAGCTTCGATTTTTTATGGGGAGCTCTAAAAAGTGCTATTGAAGTAAAATTGAGATAGCTTGTTCGAGGACTAGGAAATGGCTCGAAGCCAATGTAGAGCATTGGTGAGAGACATTGACGACTAACCTTTGCAAGATAGCCAGTTTTACGATTTATGAGTTTTTAGAGGTGCCCTTTAACATACTATATACTGCCTCGGGTTCAGAATCCGAAAACAGTCTTTTGGAACATCTAAAGAAACAAAAAATTTTATAAAATGTGTCAAGTAAAATTGACAACTTCACTTTTAGGCTGATTACTCTTTTGGTGATTTCATTCTGTGTATAGGAAATATGTATAGAATTATTATATTAAAATTGACAGATTGCCTATTGAATATGTTGGGATTATGTGATAATATTATAGCATAAGAGGTATTTATGTGATAAGAGCTGAAATAAAAACAGAATAAAGGCTAACTATTTATATCGTTACGATAAAACGATCGGTATAATGGACAAAAAACGACAGAGACAGCACTGAGAGAATAACGTAAAGTTTACAAAGATCTACAAAAAACAACCTTAAAATTCATGGGGAGCTCTAAAAAGTGCTATTGAAGTAAAATTGAGATAGCTTGTTCGAGGACTAGGAAATGGCTCGAAGCCAATGTAGAGCATTGGTAAGAGACATTGACGACGTACTCGGGCAAGATAGCCAATTTTACGATTTAT
>JAFSVK010000077.1 GCA_017444985.1 Bacillota bacterium | reverse complement strand
GCTTGTAGCGAAAACCGCCTGACGGCGTCCGATATCTTTCGGTAACTGTCAAGGTCTCTTGACATAGCAAGTTTGTAAGTTTGCTCGCAAACTTACAAATCCCGAAGGGACGGACTTTTGCTACGCAAAATCCGCAATGCTGTGCCTGCGAGCCCTTTCCCGGATTTGTGAAATTTTATCTCACCGGTACTTCAATCACATTAATCAGTGTTTCCTAAAGGAAAAAGGTGTAAATATGCATACCAAAAGAATAATACCCTGTCTTGATGTTAAAGCGGGTAGGGTGGTAAAAGGTGTTAATTTTGTAAATTTAAAGGATGCGGGAGACCCTGTGGAGGTCGCCGCCATGTACAACGAGTCTTTGGCGGATGAGATAGTTTTTCTTGATATTACGGCATCCTCCGATGCAAGGAATATAATGCTCGATGTGGTATCAAGAACGGCGGAACAGGTGTTTATACCACTTACGGTGGGAGGCGGCATAAGAAGTATAGAAGATTTCAGAAAAATACTTTCTGCAGGTGCCGACAAAATATCCGTAAACTCCGCAGCCCTTAAAAGACCCGAGCTTATAAACGAGGCGGCGGAAAAGTTTGGCAACCAATGTGTTGTGGTGGCTATAGATGCCAAGAGAAGAGAGGGCGGAGGTTTTGATGTTTACCTAAACGGAGGAAGGGTAAACACAGGCAAAGATGCTCTTGAGTGGGCTGTAGAGGCTGAGGAAAGAGGCGCAGGGGAAATACTTCTTACAAGTATGGATTGCGACGGCACCAAGGCAGGCTACGATATAGAACTTACAAAGCTTATAAGCAGTAATGTAAATATACCCGTTATAGCCTCGGGTGGTGCGGGAACCCCCGAGCATTTTAAAGAGGCACTTACAGAGGGTGGAGCGGAGGCTGCCTTGGCGGCATCCCTTTTCCACTACAGAGAACTTGATATTAAAGAACTTAAGAAATACCTGAGAAATGAAGGTATTTCCGTAAGATTGAGGTAGTATATGCTGAATATAAAATACAACAGTGACGGTCTTGTGCCTGCCATTGTACAGGATAAAAAGACAAAAGAAGTGCTTATGCTTGCCTATATGAACGAAGAGGCTTTTAAAAAGACGGTAGAAACAAAGCTTGCCACTTATTTCAGCCGTTCAAGACAGTCTCTTTGGGTAAAGGGTGAGACCTCGGGGCACTTTCAGCACGTGAAAGAAATACGCTATGATTGTGATATAGATACTTTGCTTCTTCTTGTGGAACAGGAAGGGGCAGCCTGTCATACGGGAAACTATTCCTGTTTTTACAGAACATACGAGGAGGAATAATATGAGTATAGGAAAAGCACTTGAAGAGGAATTTGCGGTAATAAAGAAAAGACAACTTTCCCCCGAGGAGGGTTCCTACACCTCCTACCTTTTCGGAAAGGGTACTGATAAGATACTTAAGAAAATAGGCGAGGAAGCTACGGAAACGGTCATAGCCGCAAAGAACGAGGATAACAGTGAACTTGTGGGAGAAATATGCGACCTTCTCTTTCACACCGAGGTACTTATGGCACAGAAAAACCTGTCTTGGGACGATGTTTGCGCAGAGCTTGAGAGAAGACGCCAAAAAGAAAATATGAATGTGGAAAAAGAAGAAAAGAGAAAAAGAGAAAACAGAACGGATGAATGTAATATAAATTGACGAGATATAAGAACTTCGGGAGGTAAAGAGTATGAAAAAAATAAGTATCCTTTTACCCGTATTAATTTTTTTTATATTGTGTAACTGCGTATCGGGGGAAGATGACAGCTTAAAAGCACCTTTGGAAAAAGAAGGTAGGCATTTTTCCGATATACCTCTTTGCGACAGTTTGGAAAATGTTAAACTCTTTTCGGCGGATGAAAGCCTTTTGCCACTAAGTGCCTATGTGGATGAAAACAACAAACTTAAGGCTCTGTATTTTGAGGCTTATGAAGATGTGGAAGACCTTTCTTTCTACATGGAGGATATTCTCCTTTCCGTGGAAAAAGAATATGTTTCCCCCTATCTTTATGTGTACATAAATGATGACATCACAGTTGCGGATAGCATAAGTCTTGATGTGGAAATAGGGGGAAGTAAAGAAGAAGTTGCATTTAATTGTGTGGAAATTACAGGCTCGGATAAAGACTGGATAACAAACAGCGACGGTCATACTCTTATGTACTATACGGGTAGCGAAAAGAATGTAGTCGCTCCCAACTTCTACAACGGCAAAATAATATCCTCCGTGGCAGACTTTGGAAGTACACTTCTTCCCGATTACAACAACCTATTGGATAAAAACACGGATATTACGGAAATAAACTCCCTCACCCTATCCGAGGGCATAGATACCGTAGGTCATTCTATTTGCTATGATATAGAGGCTCTTACACAGTTGACACTGCCCGATAGTATCAGGCAAATAGGAGCCTATTCCTTTACATTTACGGGGCTCACAGACCTTAAGATCCCCGAAAAATGTGAGCAGATATATGTGTATGCCTTCTACGCTACAAAAATAGGGAGTATAACCTTCGGCACTTCCTTAAAAAACATATCAAGCTTTGCATTTTGTGAGTGTTCCAAACTCAGCGGAGAGCTTATAATACCCGAGGGTGTGGAAAATTTGGGAAATCTTGCCTTTGCAGGCTTTTCCAAGAGTACAGCTCCTAAATTCACGGAGATAGTCTTGCCTTCATCCCTAAAGAAAATAGGCGGCTACTGTTTTCAAAACCTGTATACCGTAAAAAACATAACACTTTCCGAAGGCCTTGAGACCATAGGTGACGGCGCCTTCGACCACATGTCGGGTCTTCGGTGTGAAACATTTAAAATACCCTCCACCGTAAAACAAATAGGCGGAGTCTTTGACGGTATAGGCCTAAAAGCTATAACTCCACCTCTTGAAAACTACGGCGGACACATTTTCCACGATCTGGGCACTTACTTAAAAGCCTATGAAGTAGCTGAGGGAAGCCAATATTTCACGGCGGTAGACGGTGTACTTTACAATAAAGCTCTTACAAGACTTGTTGCCTACCCTCCCGCAAAGGAAGCTGAAAGTTATGAGATCTTAGAGGGTGTAACGGTAATAGATGAGCTTGCCTTCGGTACAGCCGCAAAGCTTAAGACCCTTACCTTACCCGACAGCTTCGTAATTTCCGAAAACATACCCGTGGCAGCCCTTAACAGAGATGCTAACACACTTTCGGTGGGGATATACTTAAGAACAGGCATTGAAAACATACTTGTAAAAGACACCAACGAAAATTACAAGTCTGTAACCGGCATACTTTACTCCAAAGACGGCACTACACTTTACTACATACCTCAAAAGAAGGCGGAAGATATTGAAGTGGAAGAAAGTGTTAAAAATATTGCAAAAGGAAGCATATATTTTGAAGCACTGTCCGATATAAAATGGAAAAGCCTAAAATTCCCTAAAAACATAGAATATATCTCCGATGAGATAACCACCCTCCTAAAGAATATGAGAGATGTAAATAACGACAAAAAAACAGACTCAAAAGATGTTTCTCTTATACTCAAATATTCCACGGGAAAAATTACGGATATAAACAGGTTTACAGCCGATGTAAACCGCGACGGAGAAGTAAATATATTAGATGCTGTAGCAATGCTTGAAGGATAATACAAGAGGTGCGGGTAGTTCCTTGCGGAATACTTGCACCTTTTTTTTTATGGGGAGCTCTAAAAAGTGCTATTGAAGTAAAATTGAGATAGCTTGTTCGAGGACCGGGAAATGGTCGAAGCCAATGTTAGAGCATTGGTGAGAGACATTGACGACTAACCTTTGCAAGATAGCCAATTTTACGATTTATGACTTTTTAGAGGTTCCCTTAAGTTAATCGTGTTACAGCAAACTCATTCTGTCAACACTTATAATGCTTAATCATTAAAAAAAGCGTATTTTACGCACTCTAAAATATATTGACAAAAAATGTTTTTTTCTATTGCTATTTTAGTTTAAATATGCTACAATCTTTGTACAATAAATGGCAAACTTGCCGTAAAGAGATAGGTGATAATTATGGATGAAAAAAGAATCTCGGTAGCGGTGATCAAGCGATTACCCAGGTACTATCGCTATTTGGGGGATCTTCTTGACAACGGTCAGAAAAGGATATCCTCCAGCGAATTAAGTAAGAAAATGAATGTTACAGCCTCTCAAATAAGACAGGATCTGAACAAATTCGGCTGTTTCGGTCAACAGGGCTACGGCTATAATGTAGAGCTTTTGCATGAGGAGATAGGCAAAATACTCGGCCTTGATAAGGCCTACAATATCATTATAGTAGGTGCGGGCAATTTGGGACAAGCTTTGGCGAATTACGGCAACTTCAAAAAAAGAGGCTTTAATTTCGTGGCTATGTTCGACATAAATCCCGAGCTTATAGGCAGGGAAATACACGGTGTAAAGGTGCATGACATATCTTCTATAGGTGCCTACCTTTCCGCAAACGAGGTGGATATAGCCGTTCTTGCATTGCCTAAGCAGAATGCGGCTAAAATAGCCGATGTTCTTGCGGAAAACGGTATAAAGGGTATTTGGAATTTCTCACACATAGACTTACACCTGCCCAAACAGGTGACGGTGGAGAATGTTCACTTGACCGACTCCCTTATGACACTTTCTTACAAATTAAGAAAATAATGGGGAGCTCTAAAAAGTGCTATTGAAGTAAAATTGAGATAGCTTGTTCGAGGACTAGGAAATGGCTCGAAGCCAATGTAGAGCATTGGTAAGAGACATTGACGACGTACTCGGGCAAGATAGCCAATTTTACGATTTAT
>JAFSVK010000076.1 GCA_017444985.1 Bacillota bacterium | reverse complement strand
TTAATATGGTTTACCGGATCCAATCGAAGTGTAAACTGTGTGCGTATAACAGGCATAAAATCAACTCCTTAATATGTTTTCAAAAATGATACCACATTGAAGTCATTTTGTATGGTATCATATTGACACCACTTTTCAAATATGATATAATTTCTCCGAAAGAAGTTGATTTTATGAAATTACTTATTGCCGGTTCAAGGAGTATAACCGACTTTGACATTTCTCCATATATTCCAAACGATACGGATTTGATTATATGTGGCGGCGCGAAGGGCGTGGACACACTTGCAGAGCAGTATGCGGATAAAATGAAAATTTCAAAATATGTACTTCGTCCGAATTATGCTTTATACAAAAGGGGTGCTCCTATAAAAAGAAATTATGAGATGGTAGAGTTGTGCGATATGGTGCTTGTGTTTTGGAATGAACGCTCCAAAGGTACAAAGCATACCATTGACTATGCAAATAAGATTGGTAAACCAATTGAGATTATCACTGTTGCATAATAATGTCGAAATTTTGTTCAAAGTCTCGTGACGGGACTTCGCAATATTATTCGACAACACATTCATATCATTGTCGAAATTTCGTTCAAAGTCCACTCGCGGGACTTCGCAATATTATTCGACAACATACTTATATCTTTGTCGAATTTTTGTTCAAATTCCCGTCGTGGGAATGCGTAACATTATTCGACATCGCACCCACAACTTTGTCGAAATGTTGTTCAAATTCTGCCAGGAAGAATTTACTCCCCAATTCGACAAAACATATTTTACACGAAGCATTTTCCCCCGAGGGGAAAATTCACCATATTTTTCCAAATTACAACTAACATCCTGATTTAATGTTGCAAAAAATATCGTACTTTTACGCCAAAAAAATAGCTTGACAGTGCGGTTTTCGAGCGTTACAATGAAATTACAATAGCTATTGAAATTCAAGAAGAAGGAGGACACAAACAATGAAAAGACTTATAACTTTTGTTACTGCAATGGTAATTACAGCAGCGAGTGTAATATCAGCACACGCGGCAGAAATACCGTTTGAGTCAGCGCCCGAAAATGCAACAGCAGAGCAGATTTATATTGTGCAGAACCTTGTAGGTGACATTCTTGATGAGGTGGAAGCTGGAAATCTTGGTTACGGTTTAGCCTCCGGCTATGCAAACGCAAGGATACGCGAGGCAGTAATTGCAGGTCAGACGAACGGGCACGGCTACGGAGAGTTGTCGCCCATATCGCAGAACGCTATCCGCAACGCGATGGATATTCTGCTGCGCCCCGATGTGTATGCTCAGTATGAGGCTTATCTCAAGGTATTGATTGCGGATATAATATCGGATGTGGCAAATGGCAGAGATTACACTGAAGCACGCAAGGAGGCATATACTAAGATTTATCAGTCCGTTGATCCGTCATATACACCGAGAGAAATAGGTACTGATTGGTGTTATGTTGATGTTCCGCCTGTGGACAGCGCAATGTTTACAGTGGCAAGGAAGCTATTATTGCAAAACAGATGACACAAGAACGCATATTCTTAACTTAATGACATTGCCCCGATGGGGAACCGCAGCCATATATTCCCAATTCTGTCGGTCTCACAGTGGTACGCTATTATTTGACATATTTCGACAAGTAAAATTTTAATTTCTCGCGAAAAGAAAATGCACTTGGTCTTGTTTTGGATAAAATAGCGGTGTATAATATAGGCATAAAGCGATAGTAGTTAAAGAGATAGTAGTTAAAGTGATAATAAGAAGCCTCCCGGGGTGGAGTGCGCCCATTATCACCTTTTTAATGTTAGGGAAACACAAAAATTTTTAATCTCTCGCGAAAAGAAAATGCACCAGGTCTTGTATTGCTGATATTACTATGATATAATGCTCATATAAAGCAGTAGTAGTTAAAGTAAGTAGTAGTTAAAGTGATGATAAGAACCATTCCCAGGGGGAAGTGCGTCCATTTTCGTCAACTTATGTAAGGGAAGACAAACAGATTAGGTATTCAAACGCTAAATGTGAAAAATGATGTCAAATCCTGCGACAAAAAGTCTGGTAAAAATTTACATTTAGTATTGACAGCAATTTTTTGACTATGTATAAAAAAGTATAAGTTATAGTAGTTAAAAGTCATTGTGTTAAAAGGTTGTTGTGATTAAAGTGTGCTAAGGGATTAGTATGCCTGAAATCACGAATATGAGGAATGTAAGAAAATAGTAAGAGGTAAATGCAAGACTGAGTTGAGTTATGCGGCAAAAATCCATGTATGACTTTACGCGGTATTGCAATGAAAATGAATTGGATATGGAGTGTTAGGCTTTTTAGCCGGACACAAGGAACAATGCAGAAATAAGCCCATTTTGGGACGGGTCTGCATTTTTTGTGTTCAGAAATAATTTGAGGTCACGGATTTTTCATTCTTTCAAAAATCCAAATAGTAAGAAAAACCTATTGGCGCTGCCTGTACCGTTTGCGGGTATGTGTACGGAAACAGATGGAATAAGAGATTTTAAGATGAGGAACAGAGAAACAAGTTTTTACGGGTTTGCTTTTTGATAAACCGCAGGACTGAGACGGCAGTCCGGACACAGTGGCGGCTGTGTATAAATTACACCATGTATCACCGTCAGGATACATTTCAGCATCGGCATATCGCACCTGAGTTTAGCAGGTTGATGCTGCCGCAGGGGTAACCCAAACGCAATAGCGGCAATATTACTAACCGGGCTATGAGCCTTATACAAAATGGAGACAGAGACGGAAAATGCGCGTGCATGGATAGTAAATATGCGGTTTTCAGCCATCTCATACAGGGAAATAGAGGGGTAACGGAGATTGTTACCTCTTAGGTGTCGTGTGTCGGTTCTGAGGAAAGGATTGAAAATGTTAAATCAATATAAAAACCTAGAAGTACAATTCAACAAGCTGTTCCGTCATCTTAAAATCGGCAGCTTCAAAACAAGGGAACGCTACGGCAAGGCATTCAAGCGTTTTATGGTATTTGTGGCTAATGAATACCATTTACAAAAACTCGCCAACATTGCACCTAAGCATATATTCGCATATTTAGAGTATATGCAAAACAAAGGGTGGTCTGCATCTACGATTAAGACCGAGCTTGCGGCAATTCGTTTCTTCCATGACAATATGCCATACACAAGGTATGAATTACCCACGAATAATGAGCTCGAATTAAAGCGTCGTACCTTTGGTGGTGTGGACAGGACTTGGACGGGTAAAGAGTTTAACTTGATGGTCGCAACGGCAATCGAAACAGGTCATAGCGATTATACGGCAATTTTGGCATTAGCGAGATATGCTGGATTGCGCTTGGAGGAATGCTTCCGTATTGACACAAATGACGCGCGGAAGGCATTGGAAACAGGTAAATTATTCGTTAAAGGCAAAGGCGGACTGACAAGGTATGTGCCTATTAACGCTTCAATCCGAGTATCACTCGAAAATGTATACAATGCAACTCCGACAGGTCAAAAGCTGTTTGTGAAGCCCGAGGACAAGACACACCTTGCAATGAAGCGTCTGCAATGCTTTATTGCATACCATCGTAAAGAGTTTACGGAAAATCGTATTACATTTCACGGACTTCGTCACACATTCGCTCACGAACAGTATGAGAAGTACATAAATCAAGG
>JAFSVK010000075.1 GCA_017444985.1 Bacillota bacterium | reverse complement strand
TAAATCGTAAAATTGGCTATCTTGCCCGATTACGTCGTCAATGTCTCTCACCAATGCTCTACATTGGCTTCGAGCCATTTCCTAGTCCTCGAACAAGATATCTCAATTTTACTTCAATAGCACTTTTTAGAGGTCCCCTAAAACCAATGCCGGAAAAATCAATTTTTTCGCTTTAGCTAAAAATTGATTTGGGTCAACAAATTATAATTTTCCAAAGCACACTGTATCAACTTATCAAGGACTTTTTGATATTATCTTCATCCACCAAAAAACTGGTGAAAATTTACGACTAAAAATCTTGTTTACGGAGTTATTGATGAGTACAAAGATTATATATCACCCGAAGAACCGAGTCCATATCTCGATTGCAGTTATCGAACACCACAGCAGACCAACTATCCAAAGGTATATCTTACTTTGAAATACAAGCAGGGAGACCTTAACAAAAACGGAAGTTTAGATGCGGAAGATGCCGCAATTATGTTAAAATACATATCGGGTAGTATTCAGCTTGACGAAACACAGCTTGAAATAGCCGATGCAAACAGTGACGGCAGCAAGGATATGCTTGATGTTATTTCTATATTAAATATGACGGAAATTTCATAACGATATCACCACACAGGGACAGCGTGTGCTGTCCCTGTGTTTTATGCGGAGTGGGTGTTCAGCTTCTCGGCATCGGTCTTTGCCATTCGCAACACCTTTTCTTCCAAAATTCAAGGTAACCTCTAAAAAACATTTGACATTACAATAATTTTAACATATAATAACACAGGAAGAAATTTTCTTCCCGTATGCGTTTGTAACTCAGTTGGATAGAGTGCTTCCCTCCTAAGGAAGAAGTCGTAGGTTCGAATCCTATCAAGCGCATAAAGGCTGCCTTTTGTATAGAGGGGTGGCCTTTTTTTGTTGGGTATCGTGGGAAAAGTATGGCTTTTTTGCGAAATGTGTTTGTGAGCTATAAATATACACCTATACTTTGGAAATACTCCTTTGCTGCCTGCAAATTTTAAACTCCTGTAAATTTTTGTTGTAAATGTGGGCTGTGTGGTGTAAAATACAATTACAAAGCCTATCACGGAGGTGGATATTGTGGTGGAAATAAATCTTGAAAAAATATACTCTTTCCATGCAAAGGATGAACCTGTTTTTGTGGGTGTACCCTTTAAAAAGGGAAAGGTGAAAAGTACCGAGAATTTAGTTATAAAAGATGAAAACGGGGTTATCGCCCCCTCCCATATAAAGGTAACGGGACACTGGGATGATGGTTCCGTAAAGTGGATATTTGCGGATTTTCTTGCGGATATCCCCGCGAACAAGTCCGCAAAGTATTACTTGGATGAATCGCAAGAAAAATATGTATGCAAACTCGATGCCTTAAGCTATAAAGACAACACTATAGATAACGGCAATTTCAAAATAAAGCTTTCAAATACCAAAGAGAAGCTTTTTGACAGTTTCTCAAAGGGCAATTTTGATATTTCTTCCTTTAAACTTGAAGATATTTTCGGAAATGTATATACCCCCATATATGAAAGCCCTACCCTTGTAGAGGAAAACCCTCTTAAAAACATTGTGGAAATACGCGGTAAAAATGTATCAAGCAAAAGAAGTTGTTCCTTTGTTATAAGACTTACCTCATACATAAACAAAAACTATTTCGATATAGGCTATACCCTTATAAACGACAATACAGAGCCTTTATCCGTAAAAAGTTTAAGCCTTGATATAACAAAGCCTTTTGGGGGCAGTATGCGTCAGAGCCTTGCTCACTCCAACTACAAAACAAAGTATACCGCAAATGAAAACGGCGATAAAATACAGCTTTTGATAGATGCCGACCACCTTTTGTCGGAGTCTAACGAACATAATCCCGAAGTATTTTACGGCACATTTTTCGGGGACATCTCGGACTCCGAAGGCGGAGTAAGTGCAACGGTATATCAAGCACAGCAAAACTATCCCAAAGCCTTGGAGGCAGAGAAAGGAAAGCTTACACTTTACCTTGTACCCGAGGGTATAGAAGATATAACATTTTATATGGGTATGCAAAAGGAACATACCATAAGAATATACCTGCACGATAACGAAAGCCTTGAGGCTATAAATAATGTGTCCACTATATTCCAAATGCCCTACAGAGCTCTTTTAAAACCCGAAGTATATGAAAACAGCGGTGTTTTCGGCAAGAATATATTTGTTAAAAACAAGGTACAAAAGCTTGAACTCTACCTTGGGGCAAGAGCGGACGAACATGCCAGAAGCTACGGTATATTAAGCTGGGGAGACACTCCCGACATGGGCTATACAGCTCAGGGCAGAGGCGGCGGAAAATTGGTATGGACCAACAACGAATACGATTTTCCCCATGCCTGTGCCACAGAATATGTGAGAACAGGCACAAGAAGGTTTCTTGAATATCTTTTTGTAAGCGCAAAACATTGGATGGATGTGGATGTGTGCCACTACAGCGATGACCCCTTGGAAATAGGCGGGCAGTGGGAACACAGTAGGGACCATATAAACGGCAGAGTTATGGTATGCTCTCATCAGTGGGTGGAAGGTCTTTTGGACTACTACCATTTTTCGGGAGATATAAGAGCCTACAACACAGCCCTTTCCATAGCCGAAAATGTAAGTAACCTCCTTGATACTCCTCCCTACAGACAAGAAGGTGAGACCAGTGCAAGAGAAACAGGCTGGGCACTTCGTACCCTTGCTGCCATGTATAATGAAACAAAGGATAAAAAGTGGCTTGAAAAATGCGACTTTATAGTGGGACATTTTACTGCTTGGAAGGAAAAATACGGTCTTTGGCTCTCGCCCTACACCGACAACACCAAAATAAGAGTGGTGTTTATGATAGCCATAGCCGTAAACAGCCTTATGCGCTACTACGATATATGCCCTACCCCCTCGTTGAAAGAACACATTAAAGATATGGTCCTTGAGGCTGTAGACGATATTATAGAAAACTGCAGGCTCGATAACGGTCTTTTCTACTACAAGGAACTACCCTCCCTGCAGAGAAACGGCAACAATCCCATAATACTTGAGGCTCTTTCCTATGCCTACGAAATAACGGGGGATAAAAAATATATAGAGGCGGGACTTCCCACCTTGGAATATGTGACATCCCTTACTCCCTCAGCCTCTCAGGCAAAAAAACATATTGAATCCTCGGTGCTCTACGGCACGGGAGGTTCCAAAAACTTTGCGCAAATGATGATACCTATCACTGTGTTTTATAAATTCGCATCCGATTTGGCATTGATTTAAACGGAGATATTATTATGAATTCATATGCAACGACTTTAAAGATCCTATCCATTTTAAAACTGGTAGTTTCCGTGCTTTTACTGCTTTTTAGTTTTGCTTTTACAGCCCTTTCCTTTCATGCTGAGGGCAATATAAAAGCAGGCAAAAAAGAAAGCACCGTATCTACTATAGAAAGAATATGGGATAAAAACCCGGGCTTTGGCTATATGGCGGAAAAGTATTCCTTTCAAACGGATACCCCCGAAAAAAAGGCCATAGTCTTTTACTTGTTTGCAAAAGTAATATTTATATTTCTCATATTTAAAGCCATATACGATATCATTGCCTGTATATTCGGTATAAAAGCAGAAAAAAAGCCACGATTTGCAATACCCGTCATTGTTATGACAGGCCTTGGGGTCATAGCCTCTCTTATACTTACAGGCACAAACATAACTCTTTTTTTCATTACAAGTACGTTATTTGAAGGTGCTATAATATTTGCCGCCTTTGTAGCCTACATAGGCTATAGACACGACCTTCTTAAAGCTAAGTTTGAAGATGATGAGGAAGGTGAAGATGCCGAAGAGTCTTAAAGGTTTTGCAGTTGTATTCGTTATTGCCCTTATATTTGAGATATTTGTATGCAATATAAGGTATTTTGAAAGTATAGCCAACACTCCCACCCCCGCAAAAGTTACGGGAGTGGGAAAAGGGCTTAAAAGTACGGGAGAGGATACCTACCATATGATATCCGATGAAGATGCAAGCCTTGTATTTTCCTTTGATAAAACAAATGTACGCACCCTGTATGCAGATCTGTCCTTTTCCTCCGCCAAAAGAGCCTTTGTGACCTTCTATGCCAACGATGCGGGAAACAAGATACCCTATAAGCTGGGGAAAAGGGAGATAGCTCAAGATGTGGAAAGAAGCAAATATATAAAATTTAATACCGCAGGTGCCACAAGCCAAATAATATTGGAGTTTAACAAGATACCTACCTACGATCTCTCCATGGCACGAACGGAAAATGAGGATATAGCCTATGATTTCAGCCTTAAGGACATCGTTCTTAACGGAAAAGTACCCTTTTATTTTCTGCCTGTAAGGTTTTGTACGGTACTTACGCTGCTTCTTTTACTTTATGCTTTCGCATACAACACAAAAATATACGGTAAAAAGTTAGAGCAAAAAAACAAAAAGCAAATTTCGATCACCCTTTTTGTAATTGCCTTAAACATACTTTTTGCCCTTTTTATATATTTTAACAACAAGCACTTTTTTGTACACGACAGGTATGTTTATCCCAACCTTTCAAAGGCTCTTTTGCAAGGTCACTTCGATCTGCCCTTTTTCAAAGCGGATGAAAGGCTTTTGCAAATGGCTAACCCCTATGATACCACCTACAGAGCCATAGCCACCAAAAACAACTTTCATTGGGATTATGCCTTTTACAAGGGTAAATACTATGTATATTTCGGTATAGTACCCGCACTTTTACTTTTCCTGCCTGCAAAAGCCTTTTTTAATGCCGATTTGCACGGGAATTTCGGAGTGCTGGTATTTATGATGATATATATACCTATAGCTTTTAAATTTATACATACCCTTTTTAAGAAATATTTTAAAAACAGCTCCTTTGCCCTTTTTATTTTAACGGCACAGACCTTCGTATTTTGCAGTGCTCTTAACTACCTGTCCATGCGAAACGACCTCTATGCCATACCTATACTTACGGGACTTTTGTTCTCCGTTTTAGGCCTTGATATGTGGCTTAGCGGTACGGACGAAAAAGGACATATAAAGAACGGTGTAAAGCTTATATTAGGCTCCTTTTTTGTGGCACTTACAGCAGGTTGCAGACCCCAGTTTTTAGTAACAGCCTTTTTTGCCCTGCCTATATTCTTTAAAAACTTTAAAGAAAGAGAGCTTTTCACACTTAAGGGAAAGGGTAAGACCTTTTTATTTCTCCTGCCTTTTATGATAGTGGGAGCCCTTTTAATGTACTACAATTACGCAAGGTTCGGCTCTCCCTTTGATTTCGGAGCAAACTACAACCTTACCACAAACGATATGACGGTACGAGGCTTTAAACTTGACAGACTGCCCTACGGAATATATGCCTGTCTTTTCCAGCCTTTAAACATTAAAAGCACCTTCCCCTTTATAGCCTTCTGTCCCCCCGACTCAAGCTATATGGGTGTGTTCATATACGAAACACTTTACGGCGGAGCTTTTGCCACCCTGCCCTTCACTTTGATATGTTTTGCACTTTATTTTAAAGATACAAGAAAGGCTTTGAAAAACAAGGGCATTTTTCCCTTTACTCTGCTTTGCCTTGTGTTCGCCCTTGTTATAATATGTGCCGATGTAAATATGGCAGGCCTTGTAGCCAGATATATGTGCGACTTCTTGTGGCTTATAATGCTGGCAGCCATACTTATATTTTTAACTCTTGAAGAAAAGGCAAAAGAAAAGAAACTGCTGCGTTTTGCTTTTTCCTACGGTTGTATTTTTGCCCTTATCATAAATGTACTTATAGCCTTCGTCAGGTTTAAAAACTATGGTATGGACAGCTCAAATACCACACTTTTTTATAATATTATGTACGCTTTACAGTTTTGGATGTAGTAGATGAAAAATATAAAATCGGTTTTTAAAAAAATAAAATTCAACAAAGTTATAAGAATAGCCTTAGGCAGCGCCATAGCCTTTGCCATCTGCCACAGGTTGGGGCTTAAAAACGCCTCCTCCTCGGCGGTGATCGTGCTTCTTTCCATACAGGACACGGGAAGAGACACCTTCAAAGAAGTTATAAAAAGAATATTTTCCTATTTCTTCTCCATGACGACGGCTATAGTACTTTTCACCTACTTAGGTTCCCGTTTTGAGGCATTCTTCTTGTTTATGCTTGTACTGACCGCTCTTACCTACCTTTTCGGTTGGTCCTCCACCCTTTCTTCTTCTACGGTGGTGGCATCTCACTTTCTTACGGAAAGCAACTACGGCGGTGATTTCGTATTTTCTGAGATACTGCTCCTTGCCATAGGCACGGTGATAGCTATGATCTCCAATATATTTATATACGATGATACCAAAACCATTAAAAAGGATATCAAAGGCATAGATGAGGGCATGAAGACCCTCCTTAAAAAGCTTTCGCTTTATATAAAAGGCGATATAACCTCGGAGGATGAACAGGAAGAGACCGACAGCCTTCTCACTCATATAGAAAACTCCCGTCAAAAGGCTATAAACAGCATCAAAAACGTATCCGATGCTTCCTCTCACTACTACATAGACTATGTAGATATGCGAGAGAGCCAAAGAAAGACTATAATGCGTATAAAAGACGACCTTGTAGGCCTTAGCGAAGGTACTCCCCTGCCCTTGAAGGAAGATGTTATATCCGTCATAGAAGATATAGCCGATACCATAGACCGCAGAGACAGCTACCTTACAAGAGAGCACCTTATACAAGCTCTCAGACATTCCTACAACCGCCTTCCCATACCGCAAACAAAGGACGAGCTGGAAAATACGGCAATACTCAGAGACGTTATCTCCGAGCTGGAGTTTTTTGTGGAACTGAGAGAAAACTTTATTAAAAAACTAACCGAAGAACAGCTTAAAAAATATTACACGGAGTAAAACATGAACAAAAAAGATTTTATAGAAAGAGCCTTAGGCAAAGTCAAATGCGATACAGTGCTGAAGGGCGGAAAAATAATAGATGTTCTCGGACACAGCATATATGAGGGAGATGTGGGCATATACGAGGATGTTATAGTGGGTGTCGGAGACTACCAAGGCAACGAAGAAATAGATGTTTCGGGTATGTACATTGCCCCGGGGCTTATAGACAGCCACATACACATAGAGTCTACCATGCTTTCTCCCACAGCCTTTGCGGAGCTGGTGCTTTCAAAAGGTGTGACTTCCGTTTTTGCAGACCCCCACGAGATAGCCAATGTCAAAGGGGAAGAGGGTCTTGACTTTATGTTGCAAAACGGCAAAAACACCCCTCTTGATATATACTATATGCTCCCCTCCTGCGTACCTGCCACACCTTTTGAACACAACGGTGCGGTAATAGATGCGGAGAAAACAAAACAGCTTTACGAAAAAGGCGGTTTTTACGGTCTTGCGGAAATGATGAACTACCCGGGGCTTTTAAACTGCGACGAAGATGTACTTAAAAAGCTTGATATTTGCCCCTACATAGACGGTCACGCTCCTCTCTTATCGGGAAAGAGGTTAAACGCCTATGCGGGTTGTGGCATAACCAACGACCACGAGTGCAGTACCGTAGCTGAAGTATACGAAAAAATAAAGACGGGTTTGAATATATTTATACGAGAAGGCACGGGAGCCAAAAACTTGGATGTTATAATGGAGTGCGTCACCCCTTATACCCTCCCTCACTTCGCCTTCTGTACAGACGACAAACAAACGGGAGCCATTATAAAAGAAGGAACTATAGGTCACTGTATAAATAAAGCCATAGACAAAGGTCTTGACCTTATAAGTGCCTATACCATAGGCAGTATAAATGCCGCAAAGATATACGGTCTTAAAAAAACAGGCGCTATTGCCCCCGGCTACAAAGCAGATATTATAGTCAACAAAACAAAATACGTAAAAGACCCCGAATATGTATTTAAAAACGGCAAAATCGTTGCAAGAAAGGGAGAGGCTCTTTTTAAAACAAACTTGGTAAATATCGAGAGCGTGTCAAACACCGTAAACATAAAAGACTTTACCACCTCCGACCTTTCCTTGGAATTTACAAAGGATACCCCCGTAATAGAAATAAAAGAAAACTCTCTTATTTCTCAATTAGCAAAGGGAAAAGGCAGAAGCGAGGTCTCCCTCTGTATAAATATGGAAAGACATAACGCCACGGGAAACATCGGTAAGTGCTATGTTTCGGGCTTCACCGTAAAAAACGGTGCCATTGCTCAAACCATAGGCCACGACTCCCACAACATAACCGCCCTCGGCAGTGACGAAAAAAACATAGAACTTGCCATAAAGTCCTTAGGAAAAGAAGGCGGTATAGCCTTGGTGGAAGACTGCAAACTAAAGGCTTTTCTAAAGCTGGATATCGCAGGACTTATGTCCACCGCAGAACCTAAAGAACTTGCAAAACAGTACCAAGCCTTAACGGAAAAAGTGGAAGCCCTAAGCCCCGAAGGAAGCGAAACCATTATGATGGTACTCACCTTTATATCCCTCCTCGTTATACCCCACTACAAACTAAGCGACAGAGGTATATTTGATGTGGATAGGTTTCAATTTTATGAAAATGTGTGAATAATAAATTATCTTGCAAAACATCTATTGAGATTTTATACAATGTATAAAAAATAAATAACTTTGCAAAAACCGCAACTGCGACAAAGCCTCGCCTGAACAGCCACAGCAGACGGAGAGGTGGCAGCTTTAGCTGACGGAGAGGTCCCGCCACAAAGATATATCGGTAATTTCCAAAACCAATGCCGGAAAAATCAATTTTTTCGCGTTAGCCAAAAATTGATTTGGTTCACTAAATTTGCACTTATTAAAGGGGAGCTCTAAAAAGTGCTATTGAAGTAAAATTGAGATAGCTTGTTCGAGGACTAGGAAATGGCTCGAAGCCAATGTAGAGCATTGGTAAGAGACATTGACGATGTACTCGGGCAAGATAGCCAATTTTACGATTT
>JAFSVK010000074.1 GCA_017444985.1 Bacillota bacterium | reverse complement strand
CATAAATCGTAAAATTGGCTATCTTGCAAAGGTTAGTCGTCAATGTCTCTCACCAATGCTCTACATTGGCTTCGAGCCATTTCATAGTCCTCGAACAAGCTATCTCAATTTTACTTCAATAGCACTTTTTAGAGGTACCCTAATGTGATTGAAGTACCGCTGAGATAAAATTCCTTAAATATAGGAAAGGGCTCGCAGACATAGCAGGAAGATATTAGATGCACCCTTAAAATATAATGAGTAAGTTCAAAAATATTTGACATAAATGCAATAAAATAATATAATGAAAGTGTATGTGGAAATGATTTCACAGGTACACCAAGTTAATGTTTAAACTAAAACGGAGGTTCTTACAATGAACGTAAGAGGAGACAGCATAAAAATATTCGGATGTAACGGCAATAAGCAGCTTGCAGAACAAATTGCGGGCAATTTAGGTCTTGAGCTGGGTAAATCCGAGGTCAACAAGTTTAGCGACGGTGAAATAAGCGTCAGAATAAACGAGACCGTAAGAGGCGGAGATATATTTGTGGTACAACCTACAAGCTATCCCGTAAATGATAACCTTATGGAGCTTCTCATTATGATAGATGCCATAAAAAGAGCATCTGCAGGCAGAGTAAATGCGGTAATACCCTATTACGGATATGCAAGACAGGACAGAAAGGCAAGAGCAAGAGATCCCATCAGTGCAAAGCTTGTGGCAAACCTTATAACAAGTGCAGGTGCCGACAGAGTAATAACAATGGATCTTCACTGTGCTCAGATACAGGGATTTTTTGATATACCCTTAGATCATCTTGTAGGTATGCCCCTTCTTTCAAGATACTATGAACAGAAGTTCGGCAAGGGAGCGGAAGATGTTGTAGCCGTATCTCCCGACCTTGGTTCAGTAACAAGAACAAGAGCTTTTGCAGAGTCCTTAAATATACCCATTGCCATTGTGGATAAGAGAAGACCTAAGCCTAATGTATCGGAAATAATGAATATCATCGGCGAATTTAAAGATAAAAAGGTAATACTTTACGATGATATGATAGACACGGCGGGAACCATAACAAATGCGGCAAATGCTCTTAAAGAAAAGGGTGCTAAAGAAGTTTATGCTTGTTGTACTCACGGTGTTCTTTCGGGAGCGGCTCTTGAAAGAATAGAAAAGAGTGCCATAGAAGAACTTGTGGTACTTGATACGGTACCTCTTTCAAAAGAAAAGGTAATACCTAAAATAAAGCAAAGAAGCGTAGCAAAAGTATTTGCGGATGCCATATACAGAATACACGAGGGTCTTCCCGTATCAAAAATATTTGAGTATTGATTTTTTTATTAAGTTTTTATTATAAAAGCCGAAAATAATTGAAATAATAAATATTATTTGATATAATTTTCAGCGTAAAATACCAAGGAAGTAACGATCAATACAGATTTGTATTATTCGGTATTTCCAAAGATAAGGAGGAAAATGTATGAGAAAATTATTGGGCTTTACAGCCTTTATATTTACTCTTTGCATTATGGCGGTAGCGGCTTATGCCGAAGTTATACCGGTGTATCTCAATAATACCGCAATAACTTTTGACCCAAATGATGCACAACCACAGATAATAGATAACAGAACCTATGTTCCCATAAGGGCTACATGTAATGCCTTGGGTCTCGGTATAGATTGGAATTCCAAAACAGAGACTCTCACCCTTAACAGAGCGGGTATTGTTATAACTCACAAGATGCGTTCAAAAGTTGTTACCGTTAACGGTGTGGATCAACCCTTTGATACACCTTCCATAAACAGACAAAACAGAATTCTTATGCCCATAAGAATGCTTGCAGAGTCTATAGGTGCAACGGTAGAGTGGAACAACCAAACAAGAAGCGTGCACATTACAACGGCATCTGCTGCAAAGGTAAGTATAGAGTCCTTTACCATAAGCGAAAAGGAAATTGAAAATGACGATTCCGTAGAGCTTAAGGTAGTGGCTTCTGCAGGTACGGGAAAGGTTAAATTTACAGACTATTCCACAAATGCAGTACTTGAAGAGGTAAGTCAGTCTACAAACAATGCAGACGGTACAAAGACATTTACCGTAAATCATAACTTTGTAAACGATACAACGGAAAACAGAGTTATCACCGTACTTGCCAGTGCATCCGACGGTGTAAACGATTATATTACAGAGGCTACAAGCGTAAAGAGTGCAAACATACTTGTAAAAGCTTCAACTTCATCCACAAAGAAAACTACCGAAGATACAGATGAGGAAGAAGAAGAAGATACAAGCTACAAATCAAAGAATGTAGAAAGTATTAAAGTTGACTCCAAAAAGGTAGATGTTGACGATAAAGTTAAACTTACCATAAAGACCAACGAAAAGATAACAAAAGTCAAGATAACAAATAACTTTGACGATGAAGAGGAAGTAATAACGGATTACGAAGAAGATGACGATGAAGTCAGGACCTTCACAGCCAAAGTTAAAATGACAAAGTCGGGTTCCAAGAAGATATATGTTCAGTTCTACGTTAAGGGAAGCGGATATGAGGAAACAAAGGAAACAATATCCATAACCGTAGGCGACAGCGACGATGACGATGATGACAGCAGCGAGTCACCTAAAATAAAGGATGTTGAGCTTGAAAACGATGTAGTTTACAAGAAACAGGATGCAAACCTTACGGTAGAGACCAATACGGCTGTACAGTATATTATAGTTAGAAACGAAAACGACAAGCAGATCACAAAGGTGACCTTCCCCGATTCAAAATCAAGCAGTACCAAAAAATGGAAAGTTTCCTTTGTTATAAACCATACAGACAGACAAACATACACCTTATATGCTTACAACAGCGACGACGACTCCGATGAAGAGTCCATAAAGATACAGGGTGAGGCTTGGGATAGCTCCGATCCCTTCGTACTCAGTGTAAAGCAGAAAACAGACGGTGTTGTTGAGGGAGATAAAGTTAAGTTTTCAATAACATGTTCCAACGGAACAGACTATGTTGAAATACTTAAAAACTCCAGAGTTATAGAAACATCCGAAAGTGCCGGAGCAGGTTCCGACGGTACAAAGTCCTTCTCCGTAACCTTCGTTGTAGATGATGTAACTCAAAAATATATAGCAAGGGCGGTATCAGACAGCGGAACATCCGATAAATACACCTTCTCCATCACGGGAGATACCTACAACGCCGTAGAAATAAAGGAAGTTGAGCTTGACGAAACTACCTACTACGATGATGAAGATATAGATGTTACCGTAACTACCACAAACGGTGCGGCTAAATTATGGGTTGAAAATGACAGAGGAGAAAAACTCTCCAAAACATACAAGAACCCTACCGATGAAAGTAAAGACGAGTACATCTGGGAAGTATCATTCTCTGCCAGCGATGATAAAACAGGAAACAGAACATTTACAATAGTTGCACAAGACGATAACAAAAACGAAGATACCTATGACTTTAAAGTTAAAATAAAGGCATCATAAAAAAACAAGGGCTGTGATAATCACAGCCCTTAATTGTTGTAAAAAAATGTAATTATAATATACCAAAAATTAAAAAGAAACGACCCCTGTGCAAACGCCTCCCCTGAAAGGCAATGTCATCAACTTAAGGGTATATCTAAAAAGTCGTGCAATTCTCCTCTGAATATGGTATAATAGACACATAGAATCAGTGAGAAAAAAACAAAAAACAAGGAGTTAATACTATGTTTGATTGGCTTGAATACGATAAAAAACAAAAAAAAGTTTCGAGGAACAGGAAAAACAATTGGTTGGTTTCCTTGAAAAATATCTTGAAAAAAACGCAAAGATAAGAGAACTTCCCATATATGAAAAACCGAATGAGGAAGCTGTCAAGCATATATTGAATATGAATATTCCCGCAAAAGGGCGTGACCCTTTGGTTGTGGGCGAAGAATTGATCAATGATGTTTTTGAACACGCAATGCTGGGACAACATCCAAGATATTATTCATTTGTTTTTTCTGCTATATCGCCCTACTCCCTTGCAGGAAGTATACTTACGGATATTTACAATATCAACGCAGGCGGTTGGGAACTTGCTCCTGTGGTTGCGGCACTTGAAGAGAGACTTGTTAAATGGATGGGTGAGTGTGCGGGCTACAGCGGTGATAACGTGGGAGGGGTCTTTATGTCGGGTGGCTATATGGCAAATATGAGTGCATTGGTCGCAGCAAGAGATTCCCGCCTTACTCCCGATGAATTTCCCAAAGCCAGGTTTTATTTTTCGGATCAAACGCACAGCTCTATTGCCAAAGGGCTGAGAATAATCGGCTTCGGTGAGAGCCAAATGATCAAAATACCGACCGATGATGAATTTAAAATACGCACAGACCTTTTGGAAGAGGCAATACTTGCCGATATTAAAGCAGGCAAAAAGCCTGTTGCGGTAGTTGGCAATCTTGGGACTACAAATGCAGGCTGTATAGACCCTCTGGATAAAATCGGTCATATAGCAAAAAAATACGACCTTTGGTTTCACATTGACGGTGCATACGGTGGCTCGATACTTCTTTCGCCCATTTATCGTAATCTTGCAAAGGGTATCGAATTATCGGACTCATTCTCGTGGGATACCCATAAATGGCTTATGCAGACTTACAGTTGCAGTACGCTCATAGTAAAAGATAAGATATATCTTCTTAATTCTTTTACGGAGCATCCCGAGTATTTGGCTGATGTAAATACAGGCAACCACTTAAGCGGTTGGGATCTCGGTCCCGAAATGTCCGGGCCAAATCGTGCCATAAAGCTTTGGTATACTCTCCAGGCAACGGGTACGGATCTGCTTGCGGAAATGATAGAATATTCTTTCTACAATGCAAATCTTGTTAAAAAGGAGCTTGAAAAAAGACCAAACTGGAAGATCATCTCCAAACCTTGTTGCGGTACTGTAAATTTCAGATATGAGCCTAAGGGACTCTCGCCCGAAAAAATCGACAAACTCACCGATAATATATCAAAAAAAAATAATAGAAAGCGGGTTTGCGTATATTGTAACGACCGTGCTTAAAGGCAGAAAAACTTTAAGAATGTGTATTATAAACGCAAACACCATAGAAGATGATATTTTAAAAACGACTGCACTCTTGGACGAGATCGCAACAAAAGAAGCGGGAAAATTTTCTGCCGAAGAATAATATAAAAGAAGGTGAGTTTGTAACTAACTTTAATTATCAAGAGTAATTTTAATGGGTACGGAGATAAAATAAAATATAGGTAAACACTGAGAAAAGGATACCAAAAAATAATTTTACACATTTGCTTAACGGCTCAGTTGCTATTTTTAGCCTACAAATGTGCCACCGTAGTAAAAAATATTTTTTGCTTTTGGGATTTAATCAGTGTTTCCATAATTTAAAAATTTATAAAATGGAGGTAATTAAAATGAAACTGCAAAGAGCTTTAGGTATGTTTTTGGCATTGTCTGTGCTTGCAGAGGGGAACTCTGTTGTATTGGCGGAAAACATATCGGAAACGAAACATTTTGAAGCACAGGAAAAAACAGACGAATTAAATGAAAACGAAGATTATGCCGTTGTTAAAACCTACAGTGAGACCGACACAAAATACGAAGTTGAGGGTGGCTATATCTATTTTGACGAGGCAACGGGAACGATAACGGGCTGTGATTCGAAAGTTACAAAGGCGGTTATTCCCGAAAGTATAAACGGGGTGCCTGTT
>JAFSVK010000073.1 GCA_017444985.1 Bacillota bacterium | reverse complement strand
CTTGGAGAGATACTGCGTACCGCCTTTTCCTTCCAAGTATTCTAAAACTATTTTTTTCTTAAACTCAAAAGTGTGTTTTGCCATAAAAATACCGACCTCCAAAAGTTAGATTTTTGGTCTAACTTTTTGGGGTCGGCACAATCCCGCAAGCCTGTTCTTATTTTTTTTACGGCGTAAAAATACACTATGGAGCGATCCACAACAAATGTCTTTATATCATAAAGTTTTTCAAGCCTTGCTTTAAGACTTTCCTCCGTGTCAAAGGGAGGTGTAAACCAGCCCCTTTTTGCAAGTATGTTATTTGCAAGCCAATCGGTTATTTTAGACTTGCCCTTTATATAGAAACAGCTTAAAAGCACACCGCCTTTTTTCAGCACTCTGTAAGTTTCGGAAAATGCCTTCTCTTTATCGGGGAAGACATGAAATCCGTTCATACTCAATACAATGTCAAAACTCTCATCATCAAATTTCATATTGCCCACATCACCTTGCAACATTTTAATGTCGGGAAGTCTGTTTTTCGCTTGTTCAAGCATATCGGTGCTGTAATCGAGACAAGTTATATGGGCATTTTTCATACGCTTGTATTTTTTGTGGGTAAAAACCGCCGTTCCTACGGGTACATCAAGGAGTTTACCCGAAAAATCATCGGGGATATACGAAAGTAAGGTTTCGGCTATTTTTATATCGTCAACACCGCCCCAAAATATGCGGATATAAAGCTTGCTCCAAATACTGCCTCGGGTAAGCGTTTTGTCATATATATTTTTTGTCTGTTTATAAGATTTTTGTATTTTATCCATTTGTTTACCTACTTTAACGGCTTTCTTGCCACGCAGTGCATTCTGAAAAATCCTCGTTGCTCAAACAATTCCATCTTAAGCCCCGAATTATTGCAGAAGCCTTTAACATCTTTCTTTCCGTAAATTTTTACATCCCCGTGTCCTGTAAGGTTTGCTATGGGCAATTCTACCATATTTATAAACCAGCGTACAGGGTCGGAAGCTGTCATATCGCGCAGTATAAGTCTGCCGTTTGGTTTAAGGACTTTATACACGCTGTTAAAGAAATTTTGCGGATTTGGATAGTGATGAAAACTCTGTGAGCATATTACAGTATCAAAGCTGTTTTCTTCAAAGGGCAGGTTTTCGCAGTCGCCAAGCACAAACACCGTATTATCAAGCTTTTTAGCCTTTGCCGCTTTTATCATTTCCGGGGTAAGGTCAATGCCTGTGTAGTGCTTTTTGGGATATTTCTCAGTCAAAAGTGTTATTACGGGTGCAGTACCGCAACCGCAATCAAGCAAGTCGTTAAAGGGTTCTTTTTCAAGCTCTGCAAGTATGTCCGGATAATCTTTTTTACACATTTTGTAAATGCCTGCACGGTCGGTCTCATAGACTTTTGCGGCTCTTGTAAATTCTTTTATAGATAGATCCTTATATTCCTGTGCTGTCATTTTAGCTTCTCCTTATATAGTTATTTCGTAGTTAGCATAGACTAACTTAATTATATATCTTTTTTGAAACATTGTCAATACATATGATCGATAAAAGGGAGGCTTATAAATACAGGCTTTCACGGTGTGGAGATGAGGGCATTTCTTAAACAAGAAATATTTGACAGGGATATGCAAAGGGGGTTATAATTTATATAGATGGATAGAAAGATAATAAAAATTTATCGACTAATATCAAAAAGGAAAAATTGAATTTTAGCATCTGCGTATAAAAATTCAATTTTTCCATCCCTGAATTCGATAAATAAAAATTTATCGACTAATATCAAAAGAGAAAAAACAATTTTTATTTATCGGTGTTGTGTATTTTATAGCCCATAGAAACATAATGTAAAAAGGAGTTGATAAATTATGTTGAAAATTTATTTTGGGACTCATCCGAATGAAATTTATAATACAGAAGTATACTACCAAAATCAATATGAGAAAGAATGGTTCAAAGATGAATTTGTTCAGAGAATGATCGCCGATATTGACGATTCACAGGTGATATCAGCTGACATTATACATAATAACATATTCGGTTCTTTTCCATCGACAGAGTTATCAACCGGTGTAAAAACGCTGATTTTAATATATGAGTTGCCTAAGCTCATGTTCAACATTTCAAATTGTGGTGATAATTGTGCTAAGTATTTACTTGAAATGTCGAAAGATCGGGATATTAAAGTTTGTCTTCATCACGCAATGAACTTTGGTTCAAATTTTGCCGTGAAGGTGATCAATGACCGACGAAGAAAGGTGATTTCAGATCAAGTGGAATTCTTGATGCTCGCACACCAATATTTAAGAGGTGAGCAAAATGAAGGGTGAAATAACCGTAAATATCAAAAACAAGCACATTTCTTTTAAATTGAAGCTTGAACGTAATATCACTGTATTGACCGGTGATAGCGGAACCGGAAAGACAAAACTTATCAATATGATTCGTAACTATTTAGAACTTGGTAAATCAAGCGGTGTTACACTTTCGTGTAAGAAAGCTTGTATTGTATTGGAAGGCAGAAACTGGGAACATGATTTACAAAATACTCGAGACAGCATTGTTTTTGTTGAAGAGAGTACACCTTTCCTAAAATCTTATGATTTTGCAAGGCTTATTCGAGAAACGAATAACTATTATGTTCTAATTACTCAATAAGCTTGATACTTGGGAATAAATATATCAAATATGTAAACATAGGTCACAGATCTGCAAGTGCATTTCCATGACCTATGTTTTTTGTATTTATATCATAATTTATAAATAGATGAAAAAATCAAATTTCTATACGCAGATGCTAAAATTTGATTTTTTCTTTTGATTTTAGTCGATAAATTATTAGTGTATGTTTTAGGGCAATATTAGGGCTTTTAATAGCTAAGCCACATAGCAGCTCTTACTCCTATATCTTCGCTATCTACTCTTCTTCCTTCCCTGAGTACCTCACCTTTGCTTGTTACAACAGCGGAATAGTTTCCTTTTTTTCCGGGAGAGCGTAACCAGCACATTTTGGTGGGAGCTTTAATTGTTTTGTTACGGGAGAGGGCTTCATATTCGTCACAGCTGAGAAGAAATATAGGGTCTTTTCCGTTGTCGGCTATGGTTGTATCCGGAGTTGAGCATATTTTTTCTTTTTCTTCTTGTGTAAATGCCGTATTTAAAAACTCTTCGGAAAGCCATTTTCTAAGGGATGAGTTTTCGTAGGTCACATTTGTATCTACGGTGTTAAAAGGCAGGTTTGTAATCTCTTTTGAGCTTATAACAAGGGCGTGTTTTTCTCCCTTATAGAGTATATGCCAAGAGAGTGCTTCATCTTCATAGTTTCCGAAATATATGTCGTTGCCTTCTTTTGATGCTGTCATTACATTGGGATAAAGGCTTACGGCTTTTGCTTTGCTGTCCTCATAGTTACCCAGTTCTTCCAAAATTTTCATTGCTTCGGAATATTTTTCCAAGGAAGAAAGGTTTAAAGCATAGTTATATTTTGCTTGTAGAAATTTTTCCAAACTGTCAGCGTAGCTACCCAATTCTTTAAAGAGGTTCATTGCATCGAGATAGTTTCCTTTTTCGGAATATGCAAGAGCGATTTGATATTTTTGAGGTTTTATTTTTTCCTTCCAATCTTGTTCACCGTAGGTTTGTATATTGTTGTATATTTTTATACTTTCTTCCAATTTTCCTTCGTTATACAGAGACTGTGCCTTTGTATATTCCTCTTCTAAATTTTTTTTAAGAGCCTTTTCCCCCGATTTTCCCATATGGGTGTATATTTGTATACCCTCGGCATAGTTTCCTTCATTTAAAAGGGTCTTGGCGTTTTGAAGCTTTTTATTTACATTTATGTTTTTAAAGAGTAAAAAGCAAGCACATACTATAGCAATAAAGCATAGGCAACCGCCAAAGAAAGAAATTAGTTTTGATGGAATATTAAAATATGTTTTTTTATCTTTTTTATTTTTATCGTCTTTATTATTCTTTGTAACTTTTTCTTGCTCTTGTTCTTTTTTTGTGGCAAGCTCTTCAAGTTTTTTTATTTTCTCAAGGCACAGGGAAAGTTTTTGGGGTGAGTCCATAAAAGAACCAAGCTCCTTAAATATTGCCGCAGCACCGCTTATTTCCACCTTTGTATCGGAGTCCATAAGCTCTGAAGCCTTGTAATACTTTGCTTTTTTATCAAGCATACGGATATTAAGTCCTATATCTTTTACAAGAAGAGAAATTTTATCTTTTTTTTCTTCCGTTACCGCATCTTTAAGTATTTCAAGGTCGGATAGCGTTTTTGTAAGCTCGTTTTTGTAAATAAGGCAGGTTTTTACTGAGAGGGAGCCGGATATTGCGTTTTTAAGTTTATCCTCACAGCAGGTAAACATTTTTTCCGTACACTCTTGTATTTTATTCTCGCTGTCTCTATACTCCCCAAGGGTCTCATATATTTTCATTGCGGATATATATTCGATGGGGGAAGATTGGGCGGAGGAATATAAGGCGTTTGCTTTTTCGTAAGTACTTTCCTTTGCTTTTTCACGGCACTCATCCGTTTTTTGGGGACTGTCTTTAAAATCTCCGAGGGAAGAAAATATTTCTTCGGCTTTTTCATACTTTTGGGCATCGTTATTTGCGGTATTGTATATATTTGTTGCTTTGTTGTATGTTGCAAGGAGAGTATATCCCTCTATTTTTTCTTTTATGGCTTCATTGCCGTAAAGGAGTATTTTTTCATAATTTTCACTTGTTTGAAGTTCTCCCGCAAAAGTTTCCGTATCTTTTTCGTCTTTAATGGCAAATTCTGCCATAAGCTTACCTAAGTAGGCGGGAGCATAGGTCTCATCTTTTTCCAGGATACCGTCAAATATATTTACGGCTTGTTGAACATTGTCTTTTTTAAGAAAGTCCATCCCCTGTTTCAAAAGTTCCTTATATTCATCCTCTTTATGGGGAGAAGAAGTTTTGGTGTTTTCGAAAATTTCCTCTTTCTTTTCGCCTTCTACATTAATGTGTTTTTTTATTTCTTCTATCAAAATGTCGATGTAATTTCCCTTACTTATATCTATACTCGGAAGAAGGGAGAGTTTGTCGGGAATATCCAAAGCAGGTAAAGACTTGTGTAAAAGTATTGCTGTCTTTTCTTCTCCCAAATAGGGAAGGAAGGTATTTAGAGTATTCTTGTAAAGAGGGTCGGAAAAATATTGGGCTTTTGTACAGACCAAAAGAAAAATTTTAGAGTTTTCAAGAGCCGCAAGGCTTTTTAATAAGACTTCTGTATCCTCTTCTTTGCAAGCGGGAGGGAAGAAAACTTTAAGCCCCATATTTTTAAGCTTTTGATACAACTCTTTTCCGATAATACTGTCTCTTGTTTGTTTTTCTTCTTCATATTCTTTGCAAGCTATGTATATATCAAAACTTTCTTCTTGGGATATGTTTTTTATTTTCTCTTGGAATTGCCCAAGCATACGCATTTCTTCTTTATATATACTCTTGGCGACAATATCCGCATTTTCAAGGCATTTTATAAAGTGTTCGTTTTCCTCTGCCTTTTCCTTTACGATTTTGTGGCAAACAAGCTCTTTCCTGCCGTTTTGAGAAAGAGCGTACTTTGCCCCGTATTGGCAAAGGAACATGCCCCAATGCCCCTCCGCTTCATTCGGAAAGAGTTTTGTAAACATATAGTAAACTACCTGAGCTCTGTCAAACTCGCATTTATTTACTAAGAGATTGGCTCTGTCAAAAAGAGCAAGCTTTTTTCCGTCATCTATGGCAGGTAGAGTTTGCGTGCAACCGCAATAATTACATTCGTACATGTATACGCTTGCCACTATACTCATATCTTTTCTGCAGACCTTACATTTGATAACAGCCAAATATATCCCCCCTTTTTTATAAAGCTAAATAGCTTTTAAGTTTATTCATATATAGCTATAGTATCTTTTTTTGATGGATATGTCAATACTTTAGTGCAACTTGGTTACTTTTGATTCCCGACAGTCTTAAGCTTACACCGATTTTTTATCGTAAACAATATCCATCAAAGATTGACTATATATTAACATTGTGAACTATAATTATATTATAGAAAATGAAAAGGATGAAAATATTATGAACAATTCAAAATATATAGGCTATGCGAGAGTTTCCACCAACGGGCAACACGAGGACAGACAGGTGCTTGCTCTCACGCAATTCGGTGTGGCAAAAAATAAAATATTTATTGATAAGGTAAGCGGAAAAGACTTTGATAGAACGCAGTATAAACGGATGATCAAAAAATTAAAAGAAGGAAATATTCTGGTCATTAAAAGCATTGACAGACTCGGAAGAAATTATGATGAGATAATGGAACAGTGGCGAAACATTACAAAAGTAATTAAAGCCGATATCATGATCCTTGATATGCCCTTGCTTGACACCACAAAAAATAAGGATTTACTCGGAACTTTTATTTCGGATATTGTATTACAGCTTCTGTCGTTTATAGCCCAAAATGAAAGAGAAAACATCCGCCAACGACAAGCCGAGGGTATTGCCGTGGCAAAGGCTAAAGGGGTTAAGTTCGGTAGACCTATTAAGTTTGAGGCGAAAGAGTATGCGGAGGTCGTTAATAGGTATAAAGAAGGGAAACTGACAAAGCAAGAAGTTATGGAGATAATTGGGTGTGGGGAGAGGACTTTTTATAGGATAGTAAAAGAGAATGGGAGATGAACATTGATGCTGCCAAAAAGTATACCTTTTGGCAGTAATATTTTTTTGTATAAATCAAACAAATCATTTGTTAAGATTGTATAAAATATTAGCAATAAAGTCAATTGGTATAGTAAAAAAAGTATGGATTTTCTCGTGCCAAAAACTATAGTTTTTAGCAATAAAGAGATTATGTTCAATTATGAATAGGAGGTGTATATGCATGAAAAAATATCAAATCTTTCTATCTTCAACAATTGAAGACTTAAAATACGAACGAAATGAATTATTCAAGTCAATAATTGAAGCCGGACATATACCGGCAGGTATGGAATTCTTTACCGAATGTACAGACAGCTTATCTCTCATTTATAAATGGATTGATGATAGTGATATTTTTTTGTTACTTCTTGGTGGTAGATATGGAACTATCGAAGAAAAATCAAAATTGGGCTTTGTTGAACTTGAATATAAATATGCACTTAAAAAGAATAAGTCTATTATCGTACTGAAACTCTCGGATAAATATATAAGGACTGAAAATAAGCCCAAAGAAAATTATAATATTGCATTATATGAGAGGTTTTTATCGTCGATAGATGGTTTTAAAAAAATTATAGACGAAAAATATGAATTATGTAAAGGAATGACAAATTGGATAAATTCCGCTATCAATGATCACAATCATAATGTTATGGGTTGGGTTAGAGATTCTTTTATAAGATTTAACAATACAAATGAGGTTGATGATTATGTTGCGAAAAGATTAAGAGAAGCAAGGTCAATTGTATATGATTTTACGTGGGCTGATAATTATGATTTGAGTCGTGTAAGAAATGAAACCCAAAGAATTAATAGACAACAGAATTTTAATTCTGCCATAAGCAATATTCAAGATGGCGTGGATTATAGAGAAATATTCACATTTCCAAGAAACAGAACAGAAAGATACTATAAAGTCGAAAAACTATTAAATCACTTTGAGGGAGATAAACGGGCAAATTATTACTGCGGATATTATGAAACAAGTGTGAGAATTTTTCCGAAACTTCATATAATAATAATTGATGATAAAGAAGTTATATTTGATTCTTCTTTATACGGGGAATTTAATTGTGCAACTACAAATAAGAATATTGTTGAGATAATGTTGGCGTATGCTAAGGAAGCTTGGCAATTATCACATAAGATCAACGATCTTTATATGTCAAATGAAAATGTCGACGATAATCTCAAAAAAGCACAAGATGAATGTAAGAGAAACAATCCTGATTGGGAGGTGTAATTATGTATAAAAGAATTGTAAGTTTTTCACTTTTACTTGTAATTCTATTTAATTATATTTGTTTGGCAAATGATATTTTCCAAGTAAAAGCTCTTGAATTTCAAAAGGATTATTATATTGATGATAAAATAGAGATGGCATCTTCCGTTATAGTTAATGAAGATGAAAATTCAAGCGATTTTAATGATAGTGTATTCAGCATAGGGGATTTACAATTATATGATGAGTCAAATTTATACGCGTATCCTGTTGAGGGTGGAAATATATATTTTGACCAGTCTTCGGGAGCGATTGTTGATTGTGATGAATCGGTTATAAGTGTTGATATTCCAAGTGAAATAAATGGTATAGAAGTGACGATTATAGATGAAGATGCATTTAGTAATTGTCATCATCTTTCTAATGTTAGGCTTTCAAATAGTATTACGGAAATAGGAAATAATGCATTTTTTGCGGATTCGCATTTAGAAAATATAACTTTTTCTGATAATCTGAAAAAAATAGGTAAAGGCAGTTTTAAATACTGCAATTTAAAGTTGAATAATTTGATTTTTCCTGATACATTAACAGAAATTGGTGATTATGCTTTTAATGGTTGCGATATATACAATATCGTTTTTTCAAAAAACTTAAAATATATTGGGGATCATGCTTTTGATAATTCTGTTGAAAATATACAAAAAATTTCTATTCCCGATAAAGTTAAAAGTATAGGCGTCCATGCTTTTTCAAATTGTTATAATTGCAAAGTTATAGAGTTGCCGGCTGATTTGGAAACGATTGGAGCTTGTGCGTTTTTTAATTGTGAAAATCTATCAAGTTTATCATTGCCAACTAATGCAACAAGGATAGAAGAGCGTGCATTCTATGGTTGTAAAAATTTAAAAGAATTATTTGTTCCAAATAATATTAATAGTATTGGTTTTCAAGCATTTGGATGGTGGGGAGGAAGTATATTAACTATTACAAAAGAATATAATGCGAAATTAAGTTGGGGATCGATAAATGGAGCTAAACCACGGAAAATTCGATTTATAGATGAAATACCAAAATCATGGGCAAATTGTTATAGTTTGGAAGAAGTTGAATTTATTGGAAATGTACAGTCAATACCTAGTTTTTCGTTTTGTGATTGTAAAAATTTAAGTACTATATTATTTACTGATAATTTACAAAGCATTGGGAATAGTGCTTTTAAAAATACTAACTTAAAAAGCATAATATTTCCTAATAATTTAAAAGAAATATCTCCAGATGCATTTGCTGATTGCAAATGTTTAGAAAAAATAAAATTTTCATCAAATGTTGAAATTGGTATAAGGTGCTTTTCTGGTTGCGAAAATATTAAAAAGATTTCATTATATAATAATCAACTGAATTATTTTAATAATTCAATTTATTTGGGATGGAGAGATTTTAAAAATATAAATGAAATTAATTTTCAGGGAGATAATATTAATATACCGGAATACTGTTTTGCTAATACAGATATTATGTGTCTTGAAATAGATTCTTCTATTGATAGCATTGATCGTGGGGCTTTTTGTGATTGTCCAAATTTAAAAAAGGTTGAATATGTATCAAACAATAACCAATTAATTGATATAAGTGAATCAACTTTTTCAAATTGTACCAATCTAATTGAAGTAAAAATAGGCGATAATATAAAAAATATAAATGAAAAAGCTTTTTTTAATGATAGTTTGTTAACTCAAATTTTTATTCCAAGTTCAGTTGAATATATAGCTGGCGATGCTTTCGAAGGTTGTACTAATTTGATAATTTACGCACCTAAAGGTTCATATGCTGAAGACTACGCTATTAAACACGGTTTTACTCAAGCTCCAAGTGATAATTCTGAAATGGGTGAGAACAATTCTAAATTTGAAATGCCAAAATTAAAATGGTTTGAACCCAACACCACAAGTGAAATGTGTGGAATAACAGCAAAATATTACACTCCTACAAAATCCATAGACGACATTACATGGACAAGCAGTAATACGGATGTGGTGGAAATAATTTCAAACTCCGGTATTGACGGTATTGAAAATACTTCTGTTTGGTGTCAGGTAAAGTGCAAGGATTTAGGCGAGGCAACTATAACGGTTTCAAATTCCAATGGGGCGAGTGCAAGTTGTAAAGTGCAGGTGGTAGATGAGATAAATCTTATTACCGAAAATACAAACTATGGGCTTACCTCGGGAGATTATGAAATTGATAAGAAATATTTGGAAAAGTATTTGAATAACGCTATAAACGAATACAATGTAGCTGTTAAAAAATACGAAGAAGCTGTTGTTGATGAGTTAAATACAACGCAAGTAAGTAAAGCATCCGAAGAACGATCCTACCAAGCATTAAAGCCACAATTAAGGGCAATGCTTACAGGTGCAGATTACAATGTTACCGAAGAGGAGGCTGCTTGCAGAGCTTTATACTACACTTTAAGAGATATGAACAATACAAGCATTGCTCTTGAAAAAATAGATTTAAGTAATCCCAACAAAAGAGAGTTCAACATCTCAAAGAGTATTATAAATGCTGTTGTTAATGCATATCGGTACCAAAATAAAACATATAGCTATAAAAATTACAGCTGTACAGTTAATATAATGGGCTTTGATGGGGCAGAGTTTGGAAGCATTGTTGTTAAGAATAAAAGCACAAATATTCCCAAAACTATTGCTGTAACATCAACTAAAGAAGAGGCAGCAGCGGCAATGAGCAGTTACTGTAATCAACTAAAAGCACTTGAAGAAAACTCACTGAAAGAAGCACTGTTTTCTTCCATAGATTTTTTTGATAGTGCATTGGGGATAGATAAGTATATATATGGTTCTGTCCTTAAAAAAATCGATAAGTATTTCCCGGAACTTAACAATTTAGGTTTAGTGGAATTGGTGAGCTTTGTTGGAGATGTAAAGGCTTCTGCCAATGAAGTAAAATCGATACTTGCTGTTGATGATTGGAATTATGAAAGTGCTTATAATGAAATATCAAAAATAAGTAAGCTTGATTTACACGATGCTCAAAAAGTATCGGCAACAACTGCACAAAAGGCTTATGCAAATTATCAAAATTGCAGAAATATTTTAATAAGTACAGCAATAAATTATATAAGCGGTGTAGAAAAGCCTTCCCTTTGGGATACATTGAAGCAGATGGGTCAATCCTTTATAACAACATTTAAGTGCCCTGTAAATGTAACTGTTTTTGACGAAAACGGCAATGAAATCGGCTTTGTATCGGATTATGAGATATCTGTTTACTCCGATGATATATACATAGAAAGAAACGGTGATACAAAAATCGTTTATTCTAAAATCCCATTGACATATAAAATTGATGCGTACGATTATGGACAGTTGAATATTACTCAGGAATATTACAACGACGGTGAGGTGCTTGGAAGACAAAACTTCTATGATATTGTTTTAAAGGATGAGCAGGAACTTAAAACAAATACCGTTACAACAGAACCGCAAATGATGACGGTAACAACAGAAGATAAGGAAATATTACCGAATGAGTATATCCCGTATAACGATACAGCGGTTGTAAATATCGACTATTCTAATGTTGAGGGGGGTACAATTATAGGGGTTAAAAAGTGTGTGCGAGGAGATTATGTAACACTGACAGCCATTCCGGAAGAGGATTATTGTTTTAACGGCTGGTATAGCGACGAAGAACTTATTTCAACAGACCTTGTCTATAGTTTTACCGCTACAAAGGATATTGAAATAACACCTCGGTTTACAAATGTAAAATCCACTAATATTATTAAGGGGGACCTTAATGGTGATGAGTCTATAGATTCAAAGGATGCAGTGATTATATTAAATTATTCCAGCGGTTCTATTGAATTATCTGATGATGCTATATTGGCAGGTGATGTTAATGACGATGAAGTGATAGATGCACGCGATGCGGTATTAGTATTGCAGTTTGTTAGCGGAAGCATTACAAGCTTTTAAAAACAATGTTGAAAGAGTTTGTGATGATATAAAATACAAAGTTATAAGAACCGGATCGTTACATTTTGCAAGATCACATATTTTTAAAACACAAAAAAGAAAGGAGTAGATTTTATGTCAACAAAAGGAATAGTTTTGGCTGTTTACATGAGTGCTATTATGATTATAAGCAACTGTTATACAACATATGCAGATTACGATGACTCATATTACTACGATGATTATGAATTCTATTATTATTTCGATGAACCGGATTATTCTATACCTTCAGACATATGGTTTGAACCTTTCGGTACAATAATATCATCCGACGAAATAAAGATAAGATGGACATATGAGGGCGAAGAACCATGTGTAGTATATGTGAGGGATAGTGATGGTAATGTTTCAAAACTACCGGATGAAGGTGGTCACAAGGTAACTATATTGTCAAACAAATTGGAAAAAGGCGGAAGATACAGTATAAGCGTTCATGCGGGAAGTGATGTGTCTCAAACTGTAATATTAGATGTTGCCGATAACAAAGCGGAAATCGTTGAAATTATTTCCAGAACAAATGTTGAACCGGTGGAGCATAGAATCGATAGAAGTATAGTTTTACCGGAGGGAAGCTTCAATACTAAAGAATCGGCTGACAAAATGGTCAAAACTATAAATGTTAAGGTGTGGCAGATAAATTCAAAAGGTGAAAAAATAACTGCTACCTTGCCAATAACTGTAAATGTAGCTTTGGTAGATACAGTTACCAAAATTTTTGATGAAATATATCAAAATGAACTGCGTTTCCCCATAAAGTCATTAAGTGCATATTCTTACAGAACTACAGCAAGTGGCAATAGATTATCCGAACATGCCTACGGCACAGCAATAGATATTAATCCGGATGAAAATCATTGTGTGTATTCATCCGGTAATACAGTTGGTAATTGCTATGAACCGTACAAAAATCCATATTCCTTAACCCCGGAAATTATTAATATTTTTAGAAAATATAATTTTGGATGGGGAGGTTCCTTTAACGATTATATGCATTTTTCATATTTTGGGACATAATTGTAGGTTAATTCGGATTTGATTTTAAGTAAAGGTGCTATGTTATGTGGGATACCGAGATGAATTTCATTTTGGGATTTAATCGGTGTTTCCTTTAAAAAAAAGAACTTGAAAAAATACTTCTGTCGAAAATTTCGACAGAAGTATTTTTTTCAAAAGCGTCCGGAGTACCTTTGAACCGGGCAAAATTGTAAAAAAGCATTAAAAATACATCTTCCATTAAAGCTAAAATCTATTCGTTTGATATCAGTTTGGTATATATACCCTTTTTGGCGAAAAGCTCTTCGTGGGTACCCATTTCCGCTATCTTTCCGTTTTCAAGTACTATTATTTGGTCACAGTCTCTTATGGCGGAAAGTCTGTGGGTTATAATAATACAGGTAAGGCCTCTTTCCTTTATGGCATTTACTACCTTGTGTTCGGTAATGGCATCAAGGGCTCCCGTAGCCTCGTCAAGTATTACTATGGTGGGGTCTTGGGCAAGTACTCTTGCTATTTCCACCCTTTGCTTCTCACCTCCCGAGAGGTCGGAGCCGTTTTCACAAAGGCGGTAGTTGTAGCCTCCGGGCTTTTTCATCACTTCATCGTGGAGGCAGGCATCTCTTGCGGCAAGTATTACTTCAAAATCTTCTATGGAATCGTCCCACATTCTTATATTGTTTGCTATGGTGTCGGAAAAAAGGGTTATATCCTGATTTACCACCGCCACGGAGCCTGTAAAAAGGCTTCTTTCAATGGCGTTTATGTTTTTGCCGTCAAAAAGTATCTCACCTTTTGAGGGCTTGTAGAGACCCGATATAAGCCTTGAAAGTGTGGATTTACCGCTTCCCGAACCTCCCACTATGGCTATTCTGCTACCCTTTTTGACGTTTAGGGAGAAGTTTTCTATAAGGGGTTTTTCGTGGGGGTCGTAGCCGAAGGTTATATTCTTTATTTCGATATTACCGCTGAGTTTTTCGCTCTCTTCCGTTTCGCTTCTTTCGGGTATGGAAAAGAAGGGATCCTCGCGGTAGTTCATAATATCGTTTATTTTTTCGGTATCGGTACGCATTTGCGTAAAGTTTTGGGCGGAGGTTATGGTTTGGTTGGCGGGGGAGGTGAAATTGGCAAGGCAACTTTCAAATACAAGTATCATGCCCAATGTAAATTTTCCTCTCATTACCAAATACACACCTATCAAAAGCACAGCCGTATTTGCCAACTGCGACAAAAGCTGGGGAAGGGCACTGTAATATATGCTCTGTATCTGAAAATCCTTTTCTTTGTTGTTTACTCTCGCCTGTAGTCCCGACCACCTTTGAAAGTAAGCATTTTCCGAACCGCTGGCTTTTATGGCTTGTATCATCTCTATACCCGAAAGAGAGGCGGAGGCAAGCTCACCCTTATCTCGCATAAGTACTCTTGTGGTGTTTAACCTTTTTCCCGCTATATACCTGGATACGGCTATATTTACAGCCACACAGGCAATACCTATCACCGTAAGTGTAAGGGAGTACCTAAGCATTACAAAAAGATAGAAAAAAAGCATTACTATGTTTATAAGCATGGGTGCCACTATGTTTATAAGGTTGGCGGCAAGGTTTGCGTTTATTTTGGAGTATAAAAGTATATCACCGAAGGAGCGCTGTGAAAAAAACTCCATGGGAAGCTTAAATATGTGCCACATAAACTTGGCACTGCCCGTGACTGCAATTTTACCCCTAAGTCTTAGAGAACATATATTTCTGAGTATTTGAGATATGATATTTGCAAGGTACAATATCCCGAGGGCAAGGGTAAAGGGCAGAAGATATCTGTCATTATGGCCGTTTAGGAGCCTGTCGGAGAAAAATCTCAAAAAGCCCGCATCCGCTACCGTAAGTAGGGTGGTAACGGCGGTAAGAGCAAACACAAAGGCAAGGGGAGCAATATTTCCCTTAAGGTTTTCTCGTACAAGAGAAAAGGTTGTCTTCCTCTTTCCCGAGGGCTTAAAGTTTTCCGTAGGCTCAAAAAGTATACACACCCCCGTAAAACACTTGTCAAATTCCTCGTAGCTTATGACTATGCTACCCTTTGCGGGGTCGTTTAAATATACTTTATTGCCTTTAAAGCCGTTACAAACCACGAAGTGGTTGAAATTCCAATGTACTATACAGGGAAACTCTCCCTCATTTCTGAGTATGGAGGGCTCGGTTTTAAAGCCTGCGGCATTTAAGCCGTAAGCTTGGGCTGTGAGTATGATATTTTTGGCATTTGAGCCGTTTCTTGATACTCCGCAATCGGAACGTATCTTTTCAAGGGGCAGATACTTGTCATAGTAGGCAAGCACCATGGCAAGACAGGCGGCACCGCATTCAAGAGCCTCCAACTGCATCACCACGGGGGTTTTTGCCACCCCCTTGACTACAGGTTTTTTAACGTTTTTCATAATCTTTTCAGTTTATTATAAATTCGATAGGGTGCACAAATTCACTCTTGCCCCCCGCATCCTTTACTTCCATCACACCAAACACAGACCATATAACAGCCCCCGCAATAAGAAGAAATATAGCTATAAGCACAAACCAAACCCCGGGCCGTGCCACCTGTATATATTCATTCAATTCCTCGGGAGCGGAGATCTGCTGTATACTTTTCTCACGAAATATATTCTTATCCATCACAGCCTCCTAAATGTTAAACGACTTTTTGATATTATACTACTTTTTTAGGATTTTTTCAATATGAGATGAAGGGGGGTGAAAATTAAAATAAAATTCATATTAAATTTATATATTATACAGCTAAAAGTGTGACTTATTTATAAAACAAGTAAAAATAAAGTGTTTATTAAAATCAAGATGCACTTTGTACTTGATTTTAAATTGTGACAGTGCTAATATGAAGTTGTAGAGGAGGTGTATGTATGAAAATAAAAAGCATTACCGTTTCCGGTTTCAAAAACCTTAGAAAAACTACCATAGAATTAAGCAATATCACAGCCATTGTTTCACCGAATAATTACGGAAAGTCAAATTTGCTTGAGGCTATTGATTTTGGTGTGGATTTTATTTCCGCAAACGAAAGAAACAGAAAAGTAATGATGAAATGGATAAAAGGTATTCCCATTAATATGGCACTGGAGAATGAAGACTTTTATTTTGAAATAGAATTTGACAGTGGCAGCAATGATGATTACCGATATGTTAGGTATGGATATTCTTTTTCTTGGTATCGAGACAACGGTGAGGGTCAAAAGATAACAAATGAATGGATAGATGCAAGATCTAATGAAAGCGTAAAATATACTTCCTTTTTAAAACGAAAAGAAGGCAAGTACAGAAAAGAAAAAGGCACAGGTTCATTTAGAAACATTAACTTAGATGATGCACAATTAGCCATAGACTTTTTGATCTCTTTGGAAGACATATCCATTCAATCCGTAATAAAAGCAATAAAAAATGTTAGCTTTCATGTGTGCTCGTCGCTTGATCTTAAAGATAGATTTAAACCGAATGTAATAGAGTATATTGAAGATGACACTATGGATAATGTATCTTTCGATGATAATGATGTACCTCGAGCTTTATTTAAACTTCAAAAGTTTTACCCTGATAAGTACGATTTGTTTCTTGAGGCAATATATACATTATTTCCGGAGTTTTTAGAGGTGTCGGTACAGTCGTATGCGCTGAATGTCAACAGTACTAATATCAATACCATGGTTATTTCGCAAGAACGGGTAAAGACAGGCGAAGATGTACACACGGATAAAATACCGTTTAAAATCAAAGATGAATTATATCGTGTTATAATTAAGAGTAGATATATGAATCAAGCTATAAATATTGATAGAATGTCAACAGGCACAAAACGCATTTTTTGGTTGTTGGCAAATGTGTTTATTGCAAGTTCAAAAAATATGAGTTTTATTGGTGTTGAAGAACTTGAAACAAGCATCCACCCTAAATTATTAAAAAATTTGTTGGAGTTTTTGGATGAAGTTCTGGAAAACACCTCGATAATTATATCCAGCCATTCACCATTTCTTGTTCAATATATAAAACCGAACAAAATATATATAGGCAAGCCTTGTAGCGATGGAACGGCAGTTTTTAAAACCATAAAACAAAACAGGCTCAAATCTTTAATAAGTTTAGCTCGTGAAAATGGAATGACTGTTGGAGAATACATATTTGAGCTAATGTCCGGAGATATTGATAACGAAACTATATTATCCTTTTATTTGGAGGGATGATATATGACTGAAATTTATACTTGTGGCATTGCTTTCATTTTAGAAGGCGATACCGAAAAAATTTTTTACTATAGAGTGTTGTGCTATTTTGTTGAACAACATCCGGGAGCTAAAATAGTTAAATGCACAGACAAAGCAAATGGAGAAACATACTATTCTGTTCAATATGGGGAAAGAAATGTTCTTATCAAATTTAATGTAGTAGGGACAATATCTCAAATAACCCATTCGGTTTCATGGTTTCAAAACAGATGCTATAAAAAACATAGGGGCTTGAAGTGGAAAGTCTTTTTGTGTTACGATACGGATAGCTACAATAATGACATCGGCAAATTCTATGAAGGAGATTGGAAAGAGTTACGAAAATCTATTGAAAAAAACAGAAATTGCTCTGTTACAGATTTGGCGGCTCAAGCAGACATAGAAGATATAATGCTATTAGACAGTGATGGAGTATTCAAATACTTAGATATGCTTCCTGTACCCATTCCAAACGGGAAAAAAGGTAAAAGAAAAATGAAGAAGATCTTTCGCATGAAAGGTTCCGGCTATGCTTATCACGAGGGAAATAGAGCTGTCAGCTTAATTGATTCTCTTGATTTTAAGAAAATAATATCTTTGTCCGATATTCCTTTCTCAGAAGTAGAAAAAAGTTTATTAGATTAGAACGTAATACACTTTTAATATTGAAAAAGTATGACTCATTTTTATTTATAGCGGTTTTATATTGCATTTTAAAAATGAGTTGCATGTAAAGCTGCGTTTCTTTATAATGTTATAAAATTATGTATGTTTTAATACAAAATTGTTTCCGGAATATTTACGACAATTTTGTAGTATAAAAGTTGTAACACGCTTAAATAAGCAAGTTGCGACTTTTATTAAACATAAGGTCTAAAGTTGGGATGTTCTCCATAAGCTTCGATAGTCGGAAATCTGAATAATTGTACCTTTGAGTGGGAAAGAGATATATGATAATTTTCTTGTTACTTATAACCAAAATCGGAATAAAAATATAAAAAAAGTAAAATTTCAAAATTGCAATAATTCAAAACAAGATCCAAACGCCTTAAAACTCCGTATGTATATGAGTTTTAAGGCGTTTTTGTGTTGGAAAGTGTGAAAGATGGCATTATATAACTTTCTGAAGTTCAATATGAGATGAAAGGCGTTTTTTAACTGTTTTTAAAAAATTAAAAAAATCTTCATTTTCGCCTGATAGTAGAACAATTTTGTCTATAAAAATGGTAATATAATCACAACATAAAAACAAGTTAAATACGCTTTTTCTGTAACAAAAATGATAAAACGGATTTTTGAAAATACTTTTAAAAATTATAAGTACTATAAAGTATTTAATTTAACAATGTTGGGTTTTGAGTTATATATAATTTTTTATCCTTTAGTTGCTTCTCTTGCGAAGAGCTTATTCGGTTTCAAACAGGAATGCCCGTATAAGTTGCTATTGGGTAGAGATTGTCCTTTTTGTGGCGGAACGAGGACATTCAAGGCTCTTTTGTGTTTTGATACAGAGCACATTATAAATATAAATGCGGTTATAGTGTTTGTATTTGTGGGTTTAAATTTAATTTTGCGTATTGTCGCATTGTTGTTAAAAGAAAAATATTTTGAAATAATAAAGGTCATAGACTTTTCTCTGTTATCTTTTGTTTCAATTTATTATATTACGGCCTACATTATTTTTTTCTTGAATGTGTGGGGAAAATAAAAAGAAAGGAGAAAAAATATGGGAATTGCAGGAATGGTTTTAGGTATTGTAACAGTGGTGATATCTTTTATTCCGGCGTGTGGAGTAATTGCTTTTTGGCCTGCAATAGTTGGATTTATTCTTTCTATTGTTGACGTTGTTCAAAAGTCAAAAAAAGGACAACCTAAAGGCATGGGTATTGCCGGTATAGTTTTAAATGCAGTGGCTCTTGCATTTGCTTTGTTGTGGTCATCCGCAATTGCTGCAGGGGTAGCAAACTCTACTTCCTCTGAATATGTTGCACCTTCATATACAATATCAGAGAGTATTTAAAATAGAATATTGTTAAAACAAGCCTCGAAAATTAGATTTTGAGGCTTTTCTTTTTTTGAAAGTCTATTTGAGTGTAGCCATGTGAGACAGTTAGAATCTAATATGAACACAAACCAAAACCAATCTACCGTCGGTAGAACAAAATAATATTATTTTGAATTATTATACTACCGGTATTATTGCAAATATGTTTGCATTTGTGATACAATCTGCTTATGATTTGTACTTTGCTGTAGGCATATTCAGAGGTGGGGTCATGGAGTATAAGTATGAAGATATCATAAACGAAAATGTATGTGTGATATCCGTAAAAGAGGAAAAATATGTGAAAAAGGCTATCCCCGAGAGAGCGTTGGATATTTATGGGCTTCTCAAGGGGAAGGAAAACGAGAATGTTGTAAAAATATACGATATAGTAAAGGAAAATAACAAAAATTACGTTATAGAGGAATATATAGAGGGAGTAAGTCTTTACGATATAAAGGAAAAAAGACGGTTTTCTCCCGAGGAAATACGTTTTTATGCTTTTTCTGTGTGCAAGGGTTTGGAATTTCTTCACAGCCTTGGGGTCATACACAGGGATATAAGCTATAACAATGTTATGGTGTCAAAGTATGGGCAGGTCAAGATAATAGACTTTGATATATCCCACTTTGAAGAAAAGGAAAAGCGTAAAGATACGGAAGTTATGGGCACAGCGGGCTTTGCCGCACCCGAACAATTCGGCTTTATGCGAAGCGATGAGAAAACAGATATTTATGCCTTGGGTTCTCTTATGAACTTTATGCTGGAAAACTCTGCGCAAACCGATAAAGACCTTACCGCTATAGCGAAAAAGTGTATGTCCTTCAGACCCGAAAACAGGTTTAAAAATGTCAGCTTGCTAAGGAAGGCTCTTTCGCAGAAAGAGGGGCATATAGGCGTTTTTAAAGTTTTGAGATTTTCCTACTACATACTTGCATTTATAAGTATATTGACTACCGTTGCGGTCTCTTTTAATATAAAAGGCTTTGCGGTGGCTGTATCCGTATTTTTGTGTTCCGTGTTTCCCGTAATGCTGTTTTCAAATGAATTTAACTGGCAGGACGTTTTTCCTGATTTTAAGTATGCGGAAAGGAAGTTTAAAATATTTGCGGAGGTGCTTATATATATTACGGCACTTATAATATCCGCAGTATTCTTAGGTTTATTAAAAGGGTGAAAAAATGAAAAAAACAACATCTGAACTTTGGGAGATCTTAAAAAACAGCAAAGATATAGACAAATACATAGAAGAAAATAAAGATGAAATGATGGATATCACCTTGGCGGAGTATCTTAATACGCTCCTGGAAGAATACGGTATATCCAAAACCGAGGCTATTAAGAAAAGCAACATACAGCAGTCCTACGGCTACCACCTTTTCGCGGGTACAAAGGCAAACCCTTCAAGAAACCATATCCTACAACTTGCCTTCGGTATGGGTCTGAGCCTTGAAGATACTCAAAGACTTTTGCGTACCGCAGGCTTAAGCGAACTTTACCCCAGAAAGAAATTTGACAATATCATAATATTTTGCATAACCAACAAAATACAAATAGAAGAGTGCTACACCATCCTCGAAAGAAACGGCTGTGAATTTATATATAAGGTGTAATAAACTTTGATTGAGGTTTTGATGGGAAGCCACAGGACGGAATGTACATTAAAACACCCCCGGGTATGGGAAAAGCCATACCCGGGGGTGTTTATGTTATATAGGCTATGTTGTTGTCAATGGCGAGTTGGGTGATAAGATCAATGGAAAGTGTTTTTACGGTACATAAATTTGTTATTGCTATTGCCTCCCTATTGTGTTAATATCAAAGGAAACACTGACTAATTTAGCTTTTGTCCCGATGGCTAAAATTCCCCAACTCGTCTCATTATTTTCGCTTGTAGCGAAAACCGCCTGACGGCGTCCGATATCTTTCGGTAACTGTCAAGGTCTCTTGACATAGCAAGTTTGTAAGTTTGCTCGCAAACTTACAAATCCCGAAGGGACGGACTTTTGCTACGCAAAATCCGCAATGCT
>JAFSVK010000072.1 GCA_017444985.1 Bacillota bacterium | reverse complement strand
GTAAAATTGGCTATCTTGCCCGAGTCCGTCGTCAATGTCTCTCACCAATGCTCTACATTGGCTTCGAGCCATTTCCTAGTCCTCGAACAAGCTATCTCAATTTTACTTCAATAGCACTTTTTAGAGGTACCCATAAAAAAGTATAATACTAAAGATCAATAGTAATCTTTATATTTTTGAGTCAAAAATTAGTGTCTACTCCCATCGGAACAACACGCATCAGCACTTTTGCTACGCAAAAGTCAGGCTATCGCCTGCCCGCATCTATCTTTGCGGTGCAATGGTCGTTCCCTACGAGTTGTGCTATATTCTATGTTAAATATAAAGTTTTCTATTGGATTATTATGAAAAAACCTCTCACAGTTAGCTCTGCGAGAGGTTTTTTCATTTTTTATAAATACGAAGAATTTTTATATTACTTCTCAATCCGCAAAGAATCCTTCTTCTGTTTCCACATTACAAATACTGTAAAAGCCCAATGTTTTTTGGTCTTTGTTTTCGCTGTATCTTCCGGGCCACCAGCTTAGGAATGTTTCCGAGAAGCCTTCGAGGGGAGTGTCGGGGGCGTAGATGACGAAATTCTTACCGCCCTCTATGCCGTAGGGTGTGGAATAGATGTATTTGATCTCATCTTCTATCCACTCTTCACCCTCTTTTTTCTCCGATTCAAGGCTTTCCAACTTCATGGTGTAGTTTTGTCCATCTTTTTTTATGTCCGTAAACTTACCCGAAAAATCACACACATAGACAGAGCCTTTGGGGTAGCCCTCTCCCGTACTTCCCATTTCGGAATCGGAATAGTTGCCTGTAAAAGAGCCGTCTTTGTTAAGCCTTAAAACCGTGCGCCAACCTCCCGCACCGCTGGAAAATATAAATTCATTTGGTACCTCTTCGCCTATGAGGTCCTCCGTAGCTTCCGTAGGTCCTTCGGTATCAAAGTATACGGCATCATACCCGTAATCCTTGTAGCCTTCTATATCAAGTTTGTTGGCTTTAACGTAAGCTTTTAAGCCTTCTTTTCTTACATCCTCATTTAACTCCAATGCTTTAGTTACCTGTGCGGCAAGTTCTTTATCTCCGCCACATATCTTTTCAAGAGACTCTTGTCCGTTCTCGCCGTCCTCTACTATATCAAAGCTTGTCACTTCAATACTTCCATCAGCACCCTTTTTCATGTGCATACAGCCGGGATAGGAGCCACCGCTTACAAATTCAAGCAATTTGCCTTTAAGATCATAATTAAGTATCCAAAAACTACCGTAACACTTAATATCATCGGGATCGCTGTCATCTACCTTTACAATAGTGACTACGGGTTGAGAAAGGTCGGCGGGAGAGTAATATTCGGAATATTCAAGTATTTTACTCTCAGCGGCTGCAATGTATTTGTCCTCGTTTGCGGTATATTTAGGGAGTTTGGTCTCCTTCTTCTCTTCGGCGGAAGAGATCACGACTGTCTTTGTTTCAGCCTCCCAATCTACATTACAGCCAAAGCACTCGGATATTATTCTTATAGGCACCATAGTCCTTTCATTGACTATTTGCGCGGGAGAGTCAAGTTCTAATGTCTTGCCGTTAAAGTCAAGATATTCTTCTCCTATAACAAGGCTTATAACATCTCCCTCTTTCTCTGCCGTAACTGTTTTTGTGGTACCGTCCCACTCCACATTTGCACCTAAGTTTTCGGATATCACTCTTAAGGGAACGATAGTCCTACCCTCGGGTGTTATAATAGGTGCTACATCGGTCTCAATATTTTTTCCGTCTATAACTATACCGATACCCTCGGCATAAGCACCTACAGACATAAGTGTTGCACCCATTAACACAAGTGCGGCAAAATTCATTACTTTTCTTTTCATAATATTCACTCCTTTTAAATATTGGACAATAGGGAACCTCTAAAAAGTCATAAATCGTAAAATTGGCTATCTTGCACATGTTAGTCCTCAATGTCTCTCACCAATGCTCTACATTGGCTTCGAGCCATTTCCCGGTCCTCGAACAAAATATCTCAATTTTACTTCAATAGCACTTTTTAGAGCTCCCCAATAATTTAAAATCCTCTTTTAGATCCAAATAGAGTTTTTTGTATAAATTATGTATCTTCTTGTACTTTTCTGCATTTTCTTTTTGGCTTTTAGTGATACTTGCAGGCTTTATAAATTTATCGCAGGCGGAGACCACATCGGGAAATATCCCGACACCTACACCTGCCAATATTGCAACACCTAAGGCGGGACCCTGTGCGCTACTTAGTCTTTTTATATCACAGTTGTAGCAATCCGCCAATATTTGCATCCAAATATCGCTTTCACTGCCTCCGCCGCAAGCTGTCATATCCTTTGCTTCTATAGCCATTTCTTCAAGTATATCCTTGCAATCCGTAAGAGAAAAGGCTACTCCCTCCATTACGCTGCGATATATGTTCCCACGGCTGTGGCTTGCGGATAAGCCGAAAAGAACACCTCTGCAATCCTCATCAAGATGAGGTGTCCTCTCACCCATAAGATAGGGTAGATATATAAGCCTGTCAGCACCTATAGGTGAATTTTTAACCATATGGTTTATAAGAGAGTAGTCGGTATCTCCAAAGGTATTTTTAAACCATTTTAAAGAAGAACCCGCAGCCTGGGTAACTCCCATAACATGCCACTTACCCTTTACCCCACAGCAAAAGGTGTGGACTCTGCCCTTTGGATCTATAACAGGCTTATCGGTGTGAGCATATACCACTCCCGAGGTGCCTATGGTGGTAAAGGCTCTGCCTTCTTTTACAATGCCCGTTCCTATAGCTGCCGCCGCATTGTCTCCCGCTCCCCCCACTACGGCGGTGTTTGTGGAAAGACCTGTGAGGGAGGCTGTTTTTTCGGTAATATATCCCGTTATTTCACAGGACTCATACACCGAACCAAGTAGACTCTCATCTATATCAAGCTTATTTAATACTTCCTTCGACCAACATCTTTTTGGAACATCCAAAAGCTGCATACCGCTTGCATCCGACACATCCGTAGCATACTCTCCCGTAAGCATAAATCGTATATAATCCTTTGGAAGAAGTATATGTTTGCACTTGCGGTAAATATGGGGCTCATTGTTTTTGACCCACATTATCTTAGATGCGGTAAAGCCTGTAAGAGCGGGATTTGCCGTTATTTCCACAAGTCGACTTGCGCCTATTTTTTGTGTTATTTCCACACACTCTTTTCCCGTTCGCTGATCGCACCATATTATGGCAGGTCTTAAAACATTGTTGTTTTCATCCAACATGACAAGGCCGTGCATTTGTCCCGAAAGACCTATAGCCTTTATATCACTGCTATCTACCTTAGCTTCTTCCACAACTTTTTTTACAGTGCTTATGACCGCATCATACCAATCCTTGGGGTTTTGCTCAGCCCAACCGTTTTGTGGCTGGTGAAGGGTGTATTCCCCGAGGGCTTGAAAAAGAGGTTCAAGGTTTTCATTGTATAAAACCGTCTTCGTTCCCGAAGTACCTATATCACAGCCTATAATATATCTCATAATATCACCCGAAGAGTATGTTATTCAATATGGTCTCAAGGTACTCTTGCCTTCCGCTTTCCATAGTTACCTTGTCATTTTCAAGTATATACTTTTCAAGACTTTCAAGGCTTGCCCTACCCTCTACAATGTCTTTACCTATACCCTTGCTGTAGCTTATGTATCTCTGTTTTACAAAATCATCTATCCTGCCGTCCTCGATCACTTCATAAGCCTTTATAAGACCTAAGGCAAAGGTATCCATACCGCTTATATATGCATAAACCAAGTCCTCAAAGGTAAAGGAACCTCTGCGTACCTTAGCATCAAAATTAAGTCCGCCGTTTGTAAAGCCTCCCGCCTTTATAACTTCAAGCATACAAAGTGTAGCCGAGTATACATCCGTAGGGAATTGATCCGTATCCCAACCTAAATTAGGGTCTCCGCTGTTGGCATCTATACTTCCGAAAGCGCCGTTTGTTCTTGCTACCCTCAACTCATGTTCAAAGGTATGGCCTGCCAAGGTGGCATGATTTGCCTCTATATTAAGTTTGAAATCTTTTTCAAGACCGTATTTTCTTAAAAAGCCCAAAACAGTTGCGGCATCAAAATCGTACTGATGTTTTGTGGGTTCCTTAGGCTTTGGCTCTATGTAAAAATCTCCTTCAAAGCCTATGCTTCTGCCGAAATCCACCGCCATACGCATAAGTCTTGCCATATTGTCCGTTTCAAGAGCCATATCCGTATTCAAAAGGGTCTCGTAGCCCTCTCTTCCGCCCCAGAACACATAGCCCTTACCTCCAAGTTTTACGGTGGCTTCTATGGCATTTTTGATCTGTGCCGCCGCATAGGCAAAGCTATGAGCATTACAGGATGTTCCCGCTCCGTGCATATATCTCGGCTCGTTAAAGCAATTTGCCGTACCCCATAAAAGCTTTATACCGCTTTCCTTCATTTTGGTCTCTATGTATTCAACTATCTTCCAAAAGTTTTCTTTTGTTTGGGCAAAAGTTTCCCCGGCAGGCGCTATATCCGCATCGTGAAAGCAAAAATACTCTATACCGAGCTTTGACATAAACTCAAAGCCTGCATCAACCTTTGCCTTTGCAATTTCCATAGGGTCTGTCAAGCCACCGTAACTTCTGTCCATAGTAGGCGCTCCAAAGGGATCCGCTCCCGCAGCACACAGTGTATGCCACCAGCTCATGGCAAATTTAAGTTGCTCCTTCATAGGCTTACCGCCTACTATCCTTTCCGCATCGTAATATTTAAATGCAAAGGGATCCTTTGAATCCTTGCCTTTGTAAACCACCTTTTTTACCATTGGAAAATATTCTTTCATATCTTTACCTCTCTTTAATACATTTTCTTTCCGTAAAGTATTTTCATTTTGTCTTTATTAGGCTCTATTTCGGGTGTCCTCACCTTTTCAACCCACTCTTCGGGCTTTACTTCTTCCATAGATATACATATTGCTTCTTGAGAACATCCCATTTCCTCAAGAAGTACCTTATTTATTCCTTCTATTACTCTTTTTTTGATCTCTTCATCCTTAGGGTAGGATTTTATCGCTATATAGGGCATCGCTCTCCTCCTTTTACACTGCACTGTGAAACCAAAACACTTTTACATCACAGCTGTCCTCGTTCTTTTTTATGGTGTGGGTAACTCCCGGGGGTGCTATCATTGTAAGGCCCGGGTAAATATCAAACTCTTCTTTCCCGAATTTTGCCCTTCCCCGTCCTTCAAGCACCAAAAAGCCTTCTTGATCTTTATGTACACCCGGCTTTTTGTACTCTGTTGTTCTGTAAAATGTAAACCCTGCCTTGCATCCCGCAACACAGCCGTTTTCTTCCGTAAGAACATCGCAGGCATTTACACCCTCTTTTTCCATTTTCTCTATAAGTTTGTTACTGTCAGAATAATACTTCATAGCCTTCTCCTTAGACTTATACTTCGAATACAAACCCCTACAAATAGGTTTTTATACTATATATTTTATCACAACATCGCAGTAAATACAATAAGAATTTTCTTATAAACAATATTCAAAAAGCAAAAATACCTTTCCCTTATTTTTCGCCAAATTTCCATATAAGCCATAATATTTTACAAAAAAATAACAGCTGTTCCCACCGGAACGACACGCGGGTCGTTCCCTACCGATTGTTATAAGTTTTTGAAATATTGTCGTAGTTATTTTTATGCCTTTAATGGTTATATATATGCAAAGAATTAGCATTTTATATTTAGGGAACCTCTAAAAACTCATAAATCGTAAAATTGGCTATCTTATCCGATTACGTCGTCAATGTCTCTCACCAATGCTCTACATTGGCTTCGAGCCATTTCCTAGTCCTCGAACAAGATATCTCAATTTTACTTCAATAGCACTTTTTAGAGGTCCCCTTTACTAAATACTCTAAAGGTGTTAAAATAAAAGAAAACAAATCAAGAGGAGGTATTTATGAAAAGCGAAACTTTTAAATTCACGGCTATACCCGAAAACACAGAACAACTTCAAGCTCTTAAGGAGGCGGAACTTACCTCGCCTTTTGCTACTGCGGCACTTTCGGTACTTGTGCTTTGTAACTATGAAAAAGACAAAGAAAAAACCATAGAAATGTTGAACTTTTTAAAAGGTCCTCAACCCCTGTCTGTGTATGAAACACAATTTTTGCGTGACAGACTTTCGGGAAAAGGCTATAAAACATTTTCATTTTTTGAAGGTTCAAGCCCCGAAAACAACTATACCCCCACACAGCCCTATACCATAACGGTATTCGATAATCCCTACTCATACGACAACGAAGGCTATGCCAAAATATATATGCACTCTTCGGGAGCCGACAGCGACAGATACTTAAGCCTGCGAAGAAAAGGCGATAAATGGTATGTATGGGAGATATTCTATTTATCTGACATACGTGTACCGCAAAAAGACGATCCTTGGGCTTAAAAACGATCCAAACAAAATGGGGTGTGAATGCATATTTTCACACCCCATTATCATCAATGTTATCAATTTGTTTCAATACTACTAATTTTCCATAATTTGCAGACGGAACTACACGCATCAGCACTTTTGCTACGCAAAAGTCAGGCTTTCGCCTGCCCGCATCTATCTTTGCGGTGCATTGGTCGTTCCCTACAAGTTGTATAATGCCTTTTGTTAAAATCTAACCTAATATTAGTTTTAGAGTACCCTTAAGTTGATGACATTGCCCTTATTATCTCATGTTCTTCTTCTCTCCATTTCAGGATGATTTTTATAGTACTCTTCTTTGTTTATATACATTAGCTTATCCACCGTCTGCATTGCTTGCAACACATCGTAATTTCCCGAAAAATGCTTTGCACCTACAGCTATACTTATATCCGTGGTGTTATCGGTAAGTTTTTTAAGTTGTTCCAAACAGCCTTCAAATTCCTCTTTTGTGACATTCGGACAAAATACCACAAACTCATCTCCGCCTGCTCTGTATATTTCATAACTTAAAAAGGCTATATTCAAAAGTGCCGCTGCCTTTTTTATAAGCTTATCTCCTTCGCTATGGCCAAAATTATCGTTAACACTCTTAAGGCCGTTGATGTCCGCAAATACGACACCCATATTTTCGGGCAACTTTTCCTTGCCCGATACCAACTTATCAACTCTGTCATTCATGGAATTTCTGTTGTGTACCTGAGTAAGTGCATCTATGGTACTCATTATTTTTAAATGACTTACTATCTGATGGTTGGCTATTACCGCCGCAAGAAGGAAGGATGCCAATTCAAGAGTTTCCTTTATTTCCAAGGAATATGAGTTGTCATAATTTGCCGCCCATATAAAGCCCACCAAATTATTATGAAATCTTATGGAAAAAAGTATTATATTTTTAATACCGTAATTGCACATAGACCTGTACCATACAGGATCTATTTCTTCAACCACCTTCAGATCATCAAGTATCAAGCCATCGCTTCCGTCAAGATCCTTTTCCCATGCCATAGCTACCTCATAGGGTGTACGTGACATTTCTTGAGCAAAGCTTTCTATAAACTCTTCGTGCTCACCGTCAAAACTAAACAAGCGACATTCCCTTTTATGTTGATCTACGGTATATATGGCACAATCTTCCGATCTGCAAATATTCTTGATCTCCGCTACGGAAGAAACCATAGCTTCCCGAAAATCCTCTGTGCGGTGAAGCTTTACACTAAGTTGCAATACCGACGATGAAACCTCAAAAGATCGCTGTGACATATCTCCCGCATTTAAGTTTGAGTCTATTGTCAAAAAATACAGACAGTAATATGTTTTCACTTCGGATGAGGGCCTGTCTTCATCTGTTTTAAAGGGCAGAAAGAAGCTTTTCATCCAACTGTTTTGTGCATTTACATAGCTGTAAAGGGGATCTCCCGATGTAGCTGCTCTGTATATAAAATCCTCCAAGTTATATTCCGTAAAAAACTTGCGAATAGGTATCCCGGGATAATATTTTACCGAAGGATAAAATGTGGCAAAATAAGCTCTGTCTGCGGCATTGGCAGCTTCAAGCCTTATTTCTCCGCGACTTCCGTCAGGCAGAATATCAAAGGAATATACGGCAGATATTATATTAAATTGGTCGACTATACTTTGAAGATCCATATATTTTCCTCCCGAGTTATGTTATATTACGGTGCAGATTTTATTTAAAATGCGACTACAAGTCCCGTATCACAAAAGTGGTATCAGCTATCCGTTTTATTATACTACACTTATAAATATATTTCAACATAATTTATATCAAAATTTAAAGTTCTATTTAAAATATTTACCAACATATCACAATAAAAAATTTATATACATTGATAATGTATGATTTTTTTAGTATAATGTATGGAAAAAATAGGAAAGGAGTGTGTATTATGAATAAAGAAGAGTTTACAGCCCAAAGCCCCACCCTTTGCAGTGACGGAAAATATCGCTGGGCGTATCATTTTGATATGCTGAAAAATTCCACCATACTTTTTACTATCTGGAAGGTAATATGTATATCTGCCTTTATAGTTTGGCTTTTTGTAATTTTTCTTCTTGTAGTCGAAAACAACAAGGAACTTAAACCTTATATTTCTCTTACAGAGCTTTTTGTTATGCTTACCATGTTTTTCTGTGTGCTTGGTGTAGTAGCCTATTTTATGGTTGCAAAACAGTACGGGTGGAAGTATATGGTAATATTTGAGATGGATGAAGAAGGCATAGTTCACCGACAAATGAGTCAACAATTTGACAAAGCAAAGACTATGGGTTGGTTTACTGCCGTTGTAGGTGCCGTTTCAGGAAATTTATCTATGACGGGGCCGGGTATTTCAAATGCTGTCAGAAACAGTATAAGTACAGAATTTTCAAAAGTCAAAAGCGTTAAAATATCAAGTACAAGAAATACCATTTACCTTAATGCACCCCTAAGCCACAATCAAGTATATGTAGCTACAGAGTACTTTGACTATGTAAAAGAGTATATACTAAGCCGCATTCCAAGTAGTGCAAAAATAAAGTGACAGAAAAAAACGCCGAGAGTCTCGGCGTTTTTTTGTATACTAAATTCCCATTGTGATCTTTATATTTTTTATTATAAAATAATGGGCACCTCTAAAAAGTCATAAATCGTAAAATTGACTATCTTGCACATGTTAGTCGTCAATGTCTCTCACCAATGCTCTACATTGGCTTCGAGCCACTTCCCGGTCCTCGAACAAGCTATCTCAATTTTACTTCAATAGCACTTTTTAGAGGTACCCTATAATATATTATTTTGCAATATTACGGATATAAATTATATTGCAAAATACAATAGTTTAATATATAATAGTATCACAAATATATGGGGGGGCGTTCTTTCCAGAAATCGAGGTGATAAAATGGCATTTTTTGATAAAAAGGATAAACAAAACGGCAAAGAAATTATAAACGTTATAAAATATGAAGGCGGCAATGATGTATTTGTGTGGAAGCACCCCGTTGAAGATTTCAATATGGGCTCTCAGCTTATTGTACACGAATCACAAGAAGCACTGTTTTTCAATGACGGTCGTGCCCTTGACTTGTTCGGCTCGGGCAGATACAGCCTTGAGACCCAAAATATCCCCATTTTAAGTGAGCTATATAAAATACCTACGGGGGGTGAAAGTGTTTTCCATTCCGAGGTATATTTTATAAACCTTACCACTCAAATGGGTATAAAATGGGGTACCGACAGCAAGGTACGCCTGTTTGATCCCGCCTCGGGGTTGCATATAGAAATAGGTGCCTGCGGCAATTTTAATATGCGGGTGAATGATTCTCGCAAGTTGGTACTTAAACTTGTAGGTACTACCGATTCCTTTACACAGGGAGAGTTGCTTGGTGAGGGTGTTTCCTACAAGGTAGGCAAATTCAAGGCTCTTGTTATGAACAGAGTGAAGTCAAACCTTGCAAGAGTTATAAAAGAGCAAAATATAAATATACTTGAAATAGACTCATATCTTGACGTACTTTCGGAAAATATGCGGGAAGTCATAAACGAGACCCTTGATGATTACGGTCTTGTAATGCCCGAGTTTTACATTACAAGTGTTATGACCCCCGACGATGACCCTAATTTTAAGAGGCTTAAACAACAGTTTGCCGATAAGACCTTAAAGGTTCGTGAAGAAGAGGTAAGACGTGCCGAAGCGGAAGCGGCACAGGGAAGAAAGATACTTGAAGCGCAAACCGCCGCACAGCTGAAAATGGTAGGTGCACAGGGTGAAGCGGAGGCAACTAAAATAAAGGCACAGGCAGAGGCGGAAGCTTACAAAATGCAAGCACAAGCGGAAGCCGAAGAAATGAAAATGAAAGGCTATACATATCAACAGGAGACCGCCAGACAAGTTGGGCTTGAAGCTATGCAAAACGGCATAACGGGAGGCGGCAGCGGCGGAGGTCTCGGAGATATTGCAGGCCTCGGAGTAACTTTGGGTGCAATGGGCGGTGTTATAGGTATGACACGGGAAGCCCTCAATCCTATTATGGAGAACACTTCGCAGGTAGGTACGGGGTTTGGAAGTATCGTTGCGGGTAACATCCCCGAAGGTTGGATATGTCCCGAATGTGGCACAAACGGTATAACCACCAATTTCTGCCCCAACTGCGGTGCTAAAAAAACGGAGCCTAAAAAAGAAGGCTCTTGGGATTGTAACCGGTGCGGCACAAAAAATATCACAAGTAATTTCTGTCCCGATTGCGGAGCTAAAAAGCCCGAAAAAGAAGACTCTTGGGATTGTTCGGTGTGTGGCAAAAAAAATATCACAAGCAAGTTTTGTCCCGAATGCGGTGCTAAAAAACCCGAAAAGCCAAGTACTTGGAACTGTCCCTGCGGTGCAAAAGACATAACAAGTAATTTCTGCCCCGATTGCGGAGAAAAACGAGGTGATGAATAATGTCAGCCAAGCAGAAAAACTCCATATTTTCGGTTTACGGTATCGTACTTGCGGTATTTACAGTGTTATTTTTCGTAATACCTTTCACAAGAACCCCCGCTGTATGGGTAGCCTTTGCATTTGCCGAAGTTTCCATAGTATTAGGGTGTTTTATAACAAACTATGCCTTTAACAAAAGAGGTGGCTTGATCTCAAAAATATATGGCTTTCCCATATTGAGGATAAGCTGTATTTATACCGTAACACAGCTTGTATTTTCACTTTTTATATTTATATTGAACAAAGCTGTTATCACTCCCCTTTGGATATCCGTTACGGTGGGTGTTCTCCTGCTTGCGGCTGTATTGATAGGTACTGTTGCAACGGATAATGCAAGAGACATGGTAGAGAGTGTAGATATTAAAAACAAACAGAAGATACAGCAGAATAAAGTATTCAGACTTAATGCCGACAGCCTCGTTGCCTCCTGCACAGACAAGGAAGCAAAAAAACAGCTTGAAAAACTTTCGGAAAAAATAAAATACAGCGATCCCGTTTCATCTCCCGCCCTTGAGGATGTTGAACAGCGTATAACAACGGGTATGGAAGAGCTGAAGCAAATGATAACAAGCAACAACTACGAAGGTATATCCGCAAAAATAACCAACCTTGACATACTTGTGGATGAGAGAAACAGACGGTGTAAAGCCGAAAAATAAAATTTTAAACGGAGGTAAGTATCATGCCCTTTATAAACAGTATGACAAACATCAAAATGAATGAGGAACAAAAGGAAAAGGTAAAATCCGAGCTTGGAAAAGCCATGGCTTCTATAGGAAAGCCCGAAAGCTATCTTATGGTAAATATCAAGGATGAATGCAGTCTTTATTTTGGCGGAGACGGTAAAACTCCCTGTGCTATGCTTGAAGTGACCATATTAGGACAAGGCTCAAGAGAAAAATTTACAAAAGTGACCGAAATGATATGCGATACTTATAAGTCCGTTCTGGGTATAGAGAAAAACAGAATATATGTAAGATACGCTGAAACGGAACATTGGGGATATAACGGAAGTAATTTTTAACCCCTAAGTTAAGATCTATTACAACCGACAAAAGGTTTTATTGTTAAATCGACAAATTCAGGTGTAGTATGCACGTATACGAAAAAGCTATAGCGGATTCACTGAATAATATTGCAAATAAAGACATATACTCTAAGCCCAATGAAATTATGGCTCTCCCCGAAAAAACCTCCTCCGAGGTGGTGGGAGAGCTGCTTTCTTGGGCTTGTCGACCCACAAATATCCTGCCCATTACTATTGCAAGAGATAGTTTGAAACAATTTCCCACAGAATGGGTAGCTCCCAAGATAAAACAAACCGTTTTTAATTTTCGATGATTGGGACTATAGGCGATTGTTGGAGGTGTGTGAAATATTATCCCCCGAGCTTTTGAAGTGGGCGATAACATTGGGTGAAACTTCTGCAGATCCGGACATATTGGAAGCGGTAGAGGATTTTACCGAAAGAGCACAGGCAAAGGGCAAGGTCAAATAACCGATTTTCAAATACAGTTATTTATCCTTTTGCAGAAACTTCCGCTGTTAGTCTTGGAAAATACAAAAAATTTACGGAGGCAGTTATGGAGAACAGAAGATCCGAACGTGAAAAAATGACCATGGGTGAACCCTTTTTTACAAACGATCCACAGCTTATGGATGATAAGAAAAATGCCCGCATACTCTGTTCCCGTTTCAACAACTCCCCCGAAGACGAAGTATTAAGGCACAAACTGTTAAAGGAGCTGTTGGGGCAATGCGGTGAGAAAATAGCCGTCAAACCACCCTTCCACTGTGATTACGGCTATAATATCTTTGTGGGTGATGATTTTTTTATGAATTTCGACTGCGTTTTTTTAGATGCCGCCCCCATTCGTATAGGTAAACACTGTATGATAGGTCCAAAAACCTGTATTTATGCTATAGGTCACCCCTTGGAGGCGGAGGCAAGGAGAAAGAAAGTCGGCATCCCCAAACCCGTTACCATAGGTGATGATGTGTGGATAGGTGGCGGTGTTACCATACTTCCCGGGGTCTCCATAGGAAATAACACCGTGATAGCCGCCTCCTCGGTAGTGACAAAGTCCTTTCCCGACCATGTTTTGATCGCGGGAAGCCCTGCACGTATCATAAAAAAATTACAGTAAAGGTTTTTCGAAGAATAAATAACAGCAATATCCGACAAAGGTTTGACAGATGATCAAATATCGGATATTTTTGAAGATACTTATAGCTTTGAATCAAGTAAAAGTATGATATCTTCATCAAAAGGATCGAGAATAAAATTATTTTTAAAAATCAACAACTTCAATCACCCGAAGGGCAACTCTCAATGTTTTCTTTATTTTCTTTTTCTTCTTTAT
>JAFSVK010000071.1 GCA_017444985.1 Bacillota bacterium | reverse complement strand
GGAATAATGAGAGAGCCGCCGCACACTTTGGCACTTTTGTCAAGTGCTTTTTTGAAATTTTAATATTTTTTACATAAAAAAAGTTTTAGACCCTTTTGGAATCTAAAACTTAAATTCTTAACTTAATGACATTGGGTACCCGTATAAAAAAGAATAATTATTATTGTATAAAAAACACTTGCAAGAGCCGGTACTTCCATCCCTGCAAGTGTTTTTTTATCGAAATGTCCGTATTCGGTTGTTTAGAGGTTCCCTTTAGTAAGTAAAAAACTCGGCACAAATTCTTATGCCATGACCTCCCAAGGTTTCTTGATATTTGTATCTATGGTGATACCTAGCTCTTTCGCATATTCCAAATACTGATCCACTTGTTTGTCGTTTAGCATATCAGAGCCTATCACACCTGTATCTCCATTGAAGAAACCGTTTATAAATAATTTCGTAAAAAGGTATCCGCACTGACCTGTCAGATACATTTCAGCTGTCATCCCCGCTCTTTCGAATGACTCAACAAAGCCCGGTGCATTCACATGTATCTCCACCAGTACATCCTTCTCATCCTTACGCCCATAAGCCTCGATGACCATACAGCCCGAGTCCAGTGCCATGCCCTCGTCAACAAAAGATTTGATCTCATCATAGTATTTTGGAGCATGAGGCAGATGGCTTAATATAAAGTCGAAGGGAACGATCTTCTGCCCATTATACTCTTCCTCTTCGTGAGAAAGCAGTCCCGCCTCATACAGAGGTTGGCTGAAATCCATACCGGGACCTGCATATTTGAAATATGCATTCCTGCATCCTTTAAAATGATCCTTGGCATTAAAGCTGTACTGGAGAGGCTCATCATGACAATGTTCTTTGAAAGTAACTCTCCAAGGCATCTCCGAATAATGTCGTGTAACAGGCCATCCAAAAGGCGGAGTATTGGTCAGCTTACCATTTTCAAAAGCCACTGCCATATCTCCCATGTCGGTGAGTGCCGTAATAGGCGACCACCAGAAGGGTTGGAAGCGTTTAGCAATTGCTCCTTCCCAAACAAAATTATAGATCGTGTCGCATTCATCCAAGTAACGCATAGCATACTTGCTAACTACACAGATAAGCCCCGGTGCGCTACCCGTCCCGAATAAAGCCAACTTGCCTATTTCCTTAAACTTAGGACCGTATATCTCATACAATGCCTTAACACTTCGCCACCAAGCCATAGCCACGGGATCGGTCAATTCAGGCTCGCTCTTCGGATCGAACAGCTCACTCTCTTCCCATACCTTGTAAAGGTCGATGGCAGATGCGTAATCCTGATAGTGTGCTTTGACAGCCAGTGCCGCATCCAGCACATTCTTGGTGTACTCAAGTGGCAGAGCATTTAGGATAAAGTCAACACCTTGTGCTTCTTTCACAATGCTATCAAAGTCTTCTGCTTCAATAAAAATACCTCTTGCCTTTTCCAATTTCCCAACTATGGTATCTAACGCTTCCCTATCGTGATCGGCACAAATAATCTCGCTTATACTCGGCTCATCATTAAGTCTGATAGTTGCGGCGCTTCCCATCGCACCGACACCCAATACCATTACCTTATTCATAAATCTTTCCTCCTTTGTTATTATTATTCTTATTATTTACCAAAGCATCTCCCAAGAGTTCGTATAATTCCATAAAGCGGATACACTCACTTTTTTGTGGAGTTATCAGTTGCATAACAGGCGGTATCAATATCCAAGTCCCCGAACCTATGATACTTTCCATACTTATACGGAAATATCTCCATTCGGGTCTATAGTTTATAGCAACTCTGTATATATCCAAATCATGGATCCTATCTATGATCAGTGGATTGTTTAACCTTTCCAGATACCGCTCACAGCCTTCCGTATCTTCATTTTGCCATTTCCTGCAAACGAAACGATCATTTGAATGCCGTTTCATACTGTATTGCATATCAAAGCTGCAACTACCTATATCAGCAAATCTATGGTTAACATTTATATCACTTAGCATCTGAAGATTATAGTTAACAGCAAAAAATCTGTTTTCCCAGTTATATACAAGCTTTAAATTTTCAAAATACAGGAACCCTTCAAACTTCAGTGTTCTCTGCAATGTATCCCGTTGTTCCCCCACAAACCTTTCTCTTGCAGCCGATTTAAAAACCCCTGCAAGAACATCCATTTTTTCCTCGGCTTTTCGGGTAACAAAACTGTTGCGTGCCTGCAGGGCATTTCTGTTTTCTCTTTTCCAAAAAAATTCCATCTACCCTACTCTCTTATCTATTTCTTTTCTCCAGCCATTCCGCAACCGCTTCATCCCATTCGGGCAGATATTCCGTTCTCTCTCTGATCATTATGACCGCATCTTCAAGATTGGAACATTCGTTTAGCTTTCTTCCCTTGATCTTATTCCATAATATGATAAAGACCACTACTATAGCCAGCCAGATGAGTGTATACGGAATCTCATTTCTCATGGTGTAAATAGCATATAGCGAGAATAGTATACCAACAGTAAACACTATCGGGGCACATGGCACTTTGAAAAGTCTGGGAAAATCGGGATACTTCTTTCTAAGTACAAGTACATCTATCATAGCAAGTATATAACAGCCAAGCCATGCTACACATACTATATTGATAAACATAGTCATAATGTCTGCTGTGCCACCCTCAAAGCAAATATAGATAGTACAAACAAACATCAAAACAAAACAAGCTATGGTCCCGAACACGGGAATTCTGAATTTAGGGTGAACATATCCGAACACCTTCGGTAACTGCTCCTGTCTTGCAAGACCGTAAAACATTCTCGGGAGTGCGGCAAGCTGAGAGTTTGCGGTAGTAAAGGATGCCAGTATAGTAATAGCTGACATTATCACTGCCCCTGTTTTTCCCATCATTGCCCTTGCCCCGTCAATGTGTGATATTCCCGATGTGAGTAATACATTTATATCCGTATACTTCAAAGAGGCAATTGAAAAAATAATATCTATAATAAATATGGAAAACAGTGCCGCAAAGAGTGCTCGGGGGATAGTCTTATAAGGTGCCTTGGTCTCTTCCGCCATAGGACAACAGTTTTCAAAACCGATATACCACCATATAGATGAGCCGACTGCACCAAATACACCTGCCCAACCCGTTTTGGGAAGAGCGGCGTTTCCAAACTCATGAGCAAGCCCCATACTCTCACCCACACCAAAGATACCGAGTAATGCCAATATAAAATATGCTGCCATCATAGCAAGGGGAAGAATTGCCGCAACCTTACCGTAAAGACCCACATCGAATATATTAAAAAGTAAACAGATCACAAGAAAAACAAGGGATGTAATTATTGCCGGGATTCCCGTTACATCCTGCAATGAGAGGCCCGACATTGCCATCTGGGTAGAACCGTCCGCCGCCGCAAGCAACACATACGTACCCAGTACCGCTAATGTTCCCCAAAAACGCCCAAGTGCAGGATCGGTATAGTCCGAGATCATACCTCCACCCGGGAGCATGGCACTCAATTCGGAAAATGCCGCAGCCGCACACAATATAGGTATCAGCCCGATAAGTGCCGAGAGCCAAACATAAAAGCCCGACTGTCCTGCCACCTGTGTAACAGAGAACATGGCTGTTCCCGAGACAACAAGCCCCATGGCAGCGCCATAGGTGGTCTTAAATCCCAAAACTCGCTTTAACTTAGTGTCCTTTTTTTGCATACATACCTCCGATTACTTTAGGGGAGCTCTAAAAAGTGCTATTGAAGTAAAATTGAGATAGCTTGTTCGAGGACTGGGAAATGGCTCGAAGCCAATGTAGAGCATTGGTAAGAGACATTGACGACTAACCTTTGCAAGATAGCCAATTTTACGATTTATGACTTTTTAGAGGTTCCCTTTACTTTTTCCCCGCGGATGAATACATCCCTTGGCAGGTTGTGGCTAAAACCTTCCTTCACAGCCGTAAGAAGGTTCTTGTCAAAGACAAGAAAGTCCGCATCCTTTCCCACCTCAATGGAACCTTTGCAATTTTCTATCCCAAGCTGTAATGCTCCGTTTATAGTATATCCCAAAAGCATTTCCTCAATGCTCATTCTCTCGCTATCGGGAGGAAATGCCTCTGTTGTCCTGTTCCACTCGTCGGCTTTGGTCTTTTCGGTGATATGTCGTGTCATCCCAACTTCCATACCGAGATATGGATTCCAAGACATAAAATCACTATAGTAGATCTCATCACTTGACCAAGTCACAAGAGCCCCTGTATCCCAAAGGGTTTTGCAACGATACATACTGTTTGCACGCTTCTCCCCCAAAAGCTCAAGCCATGTATCAAGAGGAATGTCGGCTGTGTTTCCTGCATGCCACCAAGGAGTAAAATTTGCGAATACCCCAAGCTTTACAAAACGAGATATATCGTTATCGTCTTGTATCTCAAGATGGGCACAGGTAACTTTCACACGGTAACTATCCCCCAGCTCCCCTTTGACTCTTTCAACGCTGTCAAGCACCACGCGAGATGCACCCTCTCCTACGGTGTGCAGATGAAGATCAAAGCCCTCACGGTTAAGCTCTTTTAAAATCTCAACAAGTTGCTCCGTATTGAAATATGTAGTTCCAAGCTTGTCGGTGTCTTTATAGGGAGTGACAAGTGCCGCAGTTCCGATCTTTAAGGTGCCGTCCATGAAAACCTTTAAAGTATGGACCTTTAAGTGTTCCGTCTGAAATTCTCCATTGAAACGCTTGAGCTGCTCGATACCCTCTTTAGCCTTATCGGGTTGCCATATCAAATAACATCCGTCAATATAAATGGGTAGTTTCCCCTGCCTGTCCATTTCACGTAAGCGTTTGTACACTCGCTCGTGGAATTCATTACCGCTTGGAATACCTGCATCAAAAACACAGGTCACTCCATTCTTTACGGAATTGTCGATCCAACGTTCAAGAGCTCTGTCTATCTGTTCGTCTGTGATATCTTCCGTACCGTCGAGAATAAAAGGCATTATGGCAGATTCAAATATATTGCCTGTTATATGTCCGTCCTTACGCACATAATAACTGAGTCCCGGCTTAGGGTCGGGGGTATCATCCGTAATGTGAAACTTAGAAAGAAGTGAAGAGTTTACCCAGATACTATGGCCTTCCTCCTCAAATATCAAAAGTTCGTTGTCGGGACATATCATATCCAGATCCTCTTTTGTAATGTCTTCTCCTTGCAAAGACTTACGCTCTATCATAAATCTGTATTGCTTCGCTCCGGGATCCTTCTTGATCGCTTCCGATATATTGCATAGAGCCTCTTTTTTGTTGTTGCATTCAATGGGTATACCCATATCCACATACTCAAGAGCAACACTCAAGGTAACATGGACATGGCTGTCAATAATGCTCGGCATAATGAAGCTTCCACCAAGATCTGTGATCTCCCCATCAAAACCTAAAAGACCATCCTCGTCCCCCACATAAATAAACTTACCGGCCTTCACCGCCAGAGCATAAGCCTCTTTCTTATCACCTGCGGAAGTAAATATTTTTGCGTTTTTGATCATCAAATCAGCCTTCATATACTTCACCTCCCTGTTTTCAAAATTACAATCATTGTAAGTACACTCTTACAACTCAACAACTTCTCTTAAAAATTCTCGCACCGTCGTATTGCCGAAGGATCTTGTATCGATTATCTTCTTTGCGATCTTTCTTACTGTTTTTCCGTAATCTTCTATGGTTTTCTTTTTATAAAATCTGGCAGAGTAATCCATAAAAAGATATCCTCCTTTCTCATCATCGACGATCTCTATATCAAATGAATTCTGAGCGGCTCTGTCTTTCTCCTCGATCTCAATAGATCGGGTTTTGTATTTTGAATTGATATTAAAGTCATAAATATTTTCTTGATACATAATGCAAATCTGATCATCCGTTACCACTTTCGGATATCTGTACCTTAAATACGGATATCTTGAATATTTGATTCCCTTTTCTATTTGATCTTTGATATCTTCTATAGCATCCGACATAAGAAGATCATCGCTTATATGAAGGGCAACGGGCAGATCGGAAAACAAAAGACCTACAATATTCATTTCCTCTTTATTATTTCGACCGTTAAACACCCAGCAAACCAGCACATCATCGGATGAAGAAACGGCAGAAAGTGTCAAAAGGCTTGCCGTTATATACAGTATGTTTTTTCCAAGCCCAAGATTTTCCTTTAAGGATGTATACTCACTTTTACCTATGCCAAGAGGAAGTACCGTATCATCTGCGGGATTGTCCGAGAGTTCATAGTCGTACTTAAGATTTTTCGTCCAATTTATATTTCCGTATTTCGAGTCAAAATACATCTTTGCCGATTCGGTATCTCCACTTTCTTCCATACGCTTTGTAATGTCATAGTAATATACATCCTTTTCAAGCTCCACCCCTGCCAGAGCTTTTGATATATCATCGCACAATATCTTTGTTGAAAAACCGTCACATATAATGTGATGAAGATCCAAAAAGAAATAGCTTGCGACCTCCGTGGCAAAAACCCTGCAGCGGTAAAGATGGTGCCCTATCATCTCAAAAGGTTGTACCAAGTCGTCTTTCAGCTCTGTTAGTTCCGCCTCGGAAATCTTTTCTGCTTTTATTTCTTTCATAAGTTCGGGAGCATAGTGCTGAAGGACATTGCTCGACTCGTCGACACTCAGTACCGTCATAAGAGCGGGATGATTTTCGATCACTCGCTTCAACGCAAGAGAAAGCTCGGTGGCATCTATCCCCTCCACTTTCATCAATATGAAAATATTATACATACAGTTATTTGGAGATATTTGCTGATAATCAAATATTTCCTTCTGACATAAGTTTATTCTGCAAGGTTTTTCTCTGCATTTTTTATCCGCCTCCTCTATATCAACGGAGCTTAATATCATCTTATTTTCATATATCTCCGCAATGCCTTCGGGAGTTTTTCCTAAGTAAATATCCTCTATGGTAAGTCCGTTAAGATTTAGCTCCGTGATGAGTTTCATCAAAAGCAGGGAGTCACCGCCAAGGCGAAAAAAGTCATCCTTTATACCTACCTTTGGGATAGACAGAACGTTTTGCATACCCTCACATAGTGCCTTTTCGGTTTCATTCGACGGAGGTATATAATCAGCCAGATAATCCATAACAGAGGGTTCGGGAAGAGCCTTTCTGTCCATTTTTCCGTTTGCATTTTTTTGGAAATCCTTAAGTCCGACAAAAAAGGAGGGTATCATATAGTAAGGGATATGATCTCGCAGCTTTTCTTTCAGTTCGTATATATCCATGTCTGTATCACCGGTATGATAAGCACAAAGATAAGAGCCGCCTTCTCTTGAAAAGCCACGTACCGCGATACTGTCGATACCCGTCACCTTCCGTATCACAGCCTCTACCTCTGTAGGTTCTACTCGCTTGCCGTTTACCGATACCGTATCCTTGATCCTTCCGATGATATAATAATTTCCATCCCTATCTTTTCTTGCCAGATCTCCGCTGTGATATATACCGTGTGCAAAAGTTACGGCATTTTCCTCGGGAAGATTGATATATCCACGGGTATAGGGCATTTCACAACAGAATTCCCCTGCTTCTCCCTCTAAGACCTCCCTACCCTCCTCGTCCAGAAGATAGACCTTCATACCTGCGTTAGGAGTTCCGATAGGTGCGATCTCATTCGGCTTATCCAAAAGGCAAAAAGTAACTGATGATGCTGTCTCGGTGCTTGCGTAGCCATTCAAGACCCGAATTTCCTTCGGATCCCGCCAGAGTCCGTTTGCAGGCTCCGAACAAAGATATACGCTTTTCAGGTATGGGCCGAAATCCTTTATGGATCGGAACAGCGAGGGCGTAAAATATACGCTTCTTACTTTGTTATCTATGCAAAACTGCTTTAATTTATTCAAATCTTTTCCTATTTGGTTAGGGATCACCACAACTTTTAAACCATTGATCAGCATAAAGGGCACGATCATGACCGCAGGCACAAAATTTAAAGGAAAAAACAGAGGGAACACGTCATCTCCGCGATATAAAGGCTCCCCATCCCATTGCGTTGTAATATAACAAGTGGCGATCTGCCCATACTCATGCATAACACCCTTGGGATTTCCCGTAGTACCCGAGGTGTATACGGCAAAAGCCGCAGCATGCAGATCAAGTGGCTCATGCCCCTGCAAAGGCTCAGTATCAAGTATCTTTTCCCAAACGGCATGATCTATCACCAAACGACAGTCACAATCTTTTCTTATAAAGTCTGTTCTTTCCTTCGGATAATCATCCTCAAGTATAGTGGCAGCCGCTCCTGCCCTCCACACACCGAAAAGGCATACTATTACCGCACAGCCTCTCGGAAGAAAGATATTGACCATATCCTCCTTACCGATACCCCTGTTCTTAAGATACCCATATACTCTTGCCGAAAGCTCATCTAACTCGGATACCGTCAGCTCCGTATCCTCCGAGCCATCGCTTAGCACCACCTTATTGGGTTTACTTTTCTTCAGTTTATCAAATTCATCAAATATATTAAGTTCGTCGAATATCTTTGTGTTGATATTTATATTCCTATAGTTTTCTCTATTTGTTCTCATGTCGTTATCCCTCTGAAATGTACTTCATTCTCAGTATTATTATACATCATACCGCTTGTAATTTCAATAGTATTTTTATTATTCACTGCAAAGCACATCAAATACATAAACCACTGATTTATCGTATTTAACGCTCTCTAAAAGAGACTTTGGCATCTGTAATATCTGTAAGATAAAAATTTTGCGACCTATGAGTTTAAAGTACCCCTTATGTATGCGATGCCATACGCTTTCTTTTTTATACTTCTATTATATCAAAAAGTTTGTAAAAAATGCTATGCTATTTTTTCTATGAAATATAAGGCCGGTATGATATACTGTAAGTATACAACTTACAACCGAACAGCTTAACAAATTATGACAGCAAACATGATATACTTGATGTTGTAGCAATACTCAATAAGACTGCTTTATAGCTTAAAATATATGCAGGTTCAGGGACAACATTTCACAATGCTGTCCTTTGTATAAAGGGGACCTCTAAAAAGTGCTATTGAAGTAAAATTGAGATATCTTGTTCGAGAACTAGGAAATGGCTCGAAGCCAATGTAGAGCATTGGTGAGAGACATTGACGACGTAATCGGGCAAGATAGCCAATTTTACGATTTATGAGTTTTTAGAGGTTCCCTAAAGGGGGATAAAAATGAAAACAGAAAAATACGGTAATAATTGGAGTGCATATTATGACCCGAATACAAGACGATATTTTGCAAAAATATTATACACAAGCCGTGAGGGGCGTGAGCAGTACAACTATGAAATAACCCGAGATATATACTCTCGTCTCGGTACTTTTGGAGATGATACCAACAACGAAGAACTTATCAAATCGGCAAAAATGATCTACTCCTTTGAAAATACGATGTACGGCACTCTCGGTCCCAAAAGTACCGTTTGGGATGAAGAAGCTAATGAGGCTATGAAAAATGCAATTCAAAACAAAAAAAACTGAATTATTCACGGTAGCAGGTCAAAATTTCTGCAATGTCGCATATTTACCGATGCGAGTATCAACAAGCCGTCAATATCAAACATAGCTTTCTCCGACACATAAAAGGGGGTGTGAAATATCACACCCCCGGCAAAAATGAGATTTTTGCCGATAAACAGCCGTTCTGCGCGCCTCTTTAGGGAGGCAAAAGCACTTTTGACTATCGTCAAAAGCCACCCTATGGGTGTCCCGATTACTTT
>JAFSVK010000070.1 GCA_017444985.1 Bacillota bacterium | reverse complement strand
ATTACCTCAAAGTGCAAGCTTTTAGCACGAATTCACATATTTTCCTTGCACTTATTATACCATATTTGAGGCGTAAATGGTAGTGTTTGTGGGGGTTCTGTGGATTTTTTTGAAAGGAAGCAGACACTAATTACTAATTTAAGGTATTGTACCCAATTATACATTATTTCTTCTTTAAAAAGTCTGTATGCTACCAAATGGTCATCTGGAATATCGTTTCCACTTCCGGATGCAATGGTATTTTCAATACGATATGTTCCAATCTCGGGATCATATTTATCAATTAAAATTTTTTCGGCAAGCAAATTACATAATCTTATTAGTTGATCTCTTTCCATCATTCGTGGGTTTAACCCTTCATCAATCTTATGATTTATTGGAGATTTTAATATCGTTTTTGTATTTATAAATGCTGACAATAACGTCTTTTCAAATGTACTATACGATAAAGGATATTTATTTCCACGCCCTTCAAAATTTATGTATGATTGTAATTTGTTATCTTGGCTACGAGTAATAGAATTTTTTTGGCTGTTAATAATATAGGTTCTGATATTTCCACGTTCACCTTTAAAGTAATCAACAACTTGCTGCTCGGAAAATGAAAAATCATCACTTGATAAATTATGATCTGTTTGATATTTCCTAAGTCTCTCGGTATAAAGAGTATCGTGGAGCTGTCTTACAATAGCCTTATCAAAAGCGATTTGCTTTAACTTACTTCCTGCGTTTGTATTTGTTTCAATAAGTCTTTCAATATCAGGGTTAATAAACAAACGAAGCACAAGCTCTTTTACACCAAGTATGATTTGAGCTACAGCTTTATGCTGTCCATCGAATATCAGTATTTTATCGTCATAAATGCGACCAAGACTTAAATGTAATTGAGGATTCGGTTTATAAAACTCTTTTATCAAAAGACTTATACTACTATTGATTCCGCGAGGATTTATTACATCATCATGATAAAGATATGCCAGAGGCACTTTAATAAATGCTGTTTTCTCTCCGGATAAAGTATCGTTAAAAATATCACTGGAGTATAAATGTGTATCACCTATATCATCAAATGAATATGTAATTGTAGAGCCCTCTATTTTGTATTTAAATTTGTATTTCGAACCTCCATTGGCAAGAAGAACATGTTTTAACGATGGAGTTTCATTTTTTTCTGTGGCAGATTGAATAATCTCACTAAGTTGAAATAATTTTTTTGCAACTTGAAGGTCCGCATCTTTTTTTGACTTATTGCAGTGTTCATGCGTTAATCCAAAATTACAAGGGTCATCTTTTCCACCATTTGTTAATGGTCTTATATGATCTATATTTGTTTTTTGTACATCTAAATCCATATCACCGCCACAAATAAAGCACTTATGGTTTTGAATACTCCACAATTTTTGTGAAAGTGCTTTCTTTTCATCAATTGATAATGAATCCAAATATTTAGAATTTCCCATATTACATCTCCTTTGTTAAACCGCATTAACATTATAAAAACTTCAACTCAATAGTAATACTCTACACTTGACATTTTTCTTTTATAAGAAAAGAATTAACCGTTTCCTCTCATCTCACGATAAATCATACTTCCCAATGCGTGCATAATAGCGTTATATTTCGCCTGATCTGCAAACAGCGATGTATATGTATCCTGAGCTTCCATATAGCTATCCTGTGCGGCGGTGCCGAAGGCTTTGGGGAAGATGCTTTCGGCGAAAATCTGCGGGTCGCTGGTTTTTGCCATTGTTTGCAGTTTGGTGTCACTCATGAGTTTTGATTTTAGTGTTGTGATCAACACTTTGTCCGCATCGGTGAAATTGCCTTTGTACATTTCATTTATTTTTTCTATGATTTCATCAAGAGGGTGTTTTTCTTCGGGCTTGGTCGCACCCTTTGCACTTGCGGGAGAGAAGGTTCCCGTTTCTTCTTTAAGTCCTATGGAGCCTTCAAAAGTTTTTTGCAGTTTATAATATTCAAGCTGTAATTTTCCTTCAAGGTCTAACATTTCCACTGTTTCAGAAGGCAAAAGCCCCAAAAGGTAGCCAATAAATACAGACTCCTTGTGTAAGTCCGTATCAAACATTCTTGCCACCTGTGAGATATATCCGTACCACTTGTTAAGATTTCGGCATAGCCTGCGGAATTGGTAACGCTCGTCTTGTGTGAGCTTGTTATATCTGTCGGCAACGGGCTTTAAAATGCTTGTCATTCTGCCCATTGACTTTGAGTCTTGCTTGCCGTTGCCGAAGTATTCATTGGCAAATGCTTCTATCTCATCATCGGAGTAAACGGCATAGCCACGCAGTTTGTTTTGCACTTGATACAACAGATCCGTATTGACTTCGCTTTCAAGCATAGTTTCTTGATAGAAAGGCTGAAAAGCATCCTGTATTTCTTCTTTGGTGTTTATAAAGTCAAGAATAAAAGTGTCTGTCTTGCCGGGGTAAGTACGGTTTAATCGTGATAATGTCTGCACAGCCTTAACACCTTTTAGCTTTTTATCGACTATCATAGTGTGGAGCAAGGGTTCGTCAAAGCCTGTCTGATATTTTTCCGCAACTATAAGAACGTGGAAATTCTCGTGAAACTCCGCTTTTGTCTGCGTTTCTCCGATATGACTATCGTCTTTTCTTACATTGAGTTTAGGCTCGGTATATTCTTCCTCGCCGTCTTGGATGGAACCCGAAAAAGCTACTAAAACACCTATATCATTATATCCTTTTTCTTCTATGTATCGTTTGCACTCGTGATAATAGCGTACTGCCGCAAGGCGTGATGATGTTATTACCATCATTTTACCGCGACCGCCTATTTTGTGCCTTGTTGTGCCTAAATAGGTCTCCACGATGATTTGCGCCTTTTGGCTTATGTTATAGGGGTGTAGCTCCTCAAACTTGCGTATAACTTTTGCCGCACGGCTGCCGGGTACATCGGGGTTATCCTCAATGGTCTTTGCTATTTTAAAGCAGGTATCATAAGTCATATAGTTTTGAAGAACGTCCAAAATAAAGCCTTCTTCTATTGCCTGTCGCATAGAGTACATATGGAACGGGTGGAAACTGCCGTCCTCGTATTCGGTGCCGAACATCTCCAGTGTTGTGCCCTTCGGGGTGGCTGTAAAGGCAAAGAAAGAGAGGTTTTTATGTCTGCCGTGTACTATCATTTCTTGCACAAGTTTGTCGTTGAGGTCTATTTCCTCTTCGGCTTTGCCCTCTATCTCGGCATATTCACGCAAGGCATCTTCCGTATTTGCCAAAGCCGCCTTTAATTTCAATGCAGAGCTGCCCGTCTGTGAAGAATGTGCCTCGTCAACTATAACAGCATAATTTCTGCCCTTAACGGCATCCACTTCTTGATAGATAACGGGGAATTTCTGCAAGGTGGTCACGATGATACGCACACCCGCATTTATAGCATCTCTTAGATCTTTGCTGTTTTTGCCTTCGCCTATAGTCTCCACCGCACCGAGGGTATGGTCGAAGCCCGAAATGGTCTCTTGAAGCTGTGCATCAAGCACGGTTCTATCCGTTACAACGACCACACTTGAAAATACTGCATTGTTGTCCTTATCGTGTAAAGATGCCAGTCGGTAAGCCGTCCAAGCGATGGAATTGGACTTGCCCGAACCCGCCGAATGTTGAATGAGGTAATTATGACCCGCACCGTTGTCGCTCACATCTTTTATAAGTTTACGCACCACATCAAGCTGATGATAGCGAGGGAAGATCAAGCGTTTTTTCTTTGTTATTTTCTCCGTGCCGTCGGGTTGAAGTTTCTTTTCTTCCGTTACCTGCAAATGGATAAATTTCTGCAAAATATCCATCATACTGTCTTTTTGGAAAACCTCTTCCCAAAGGTATGCGGTGGGATAGCCGTCGAGGTTGGGAGGATTGCCTTTGCCGCCGTCCCGTCCTGCGCCGCTGCTGCCTTGATTGAAAGGCAGAAAATATGTATTTTTGCCTACAAGCTGTGTTGTCATCCAAACTTCCGTATGATCAACGGCAAAGAAGCCCAAAATACGCTTGTTGAACTGAAAGCAGACCTCACGAGGGTCGCGGTCATACATCCATTGTGTTTTGGCATTGTCTGCGGTTTGTCCCGTATATTGGTTTTTAAGCTCAAAGGCAAAAACGGGTATACCGTTAAGCACAAGCACCATATCTACGCTCTTTTTGGTGTCTGCGCTGTAATACCATTGACGGTAGCAGGCAATATTGTTTTGCGCATACAAATCTGCTGCAGTTTGGTTTAAAGTCGATTCGGGCTTAAAATAGCACACACGGAAAGATATACCCCTGTATTTAAAACCGTGACGAAGCACCGCTACAAGCCCGTTCATATCACAGGCATTGTTAAATGCCGTGCAGAATTTGCGCACGGGGTCTACCTTGTTGGCGTTTTCAAATCTTGTCCATTCTTTTGGCTGTGTGTCCTTTATAAAATTGATAATGGTATTTACATAAAGCCCAAGCGTAGGGTCATAAACGTCCGTACCCTTGGTATAACCGCCCTCGGGGGATAGGAATGATGCCTCTATGTCGGTCTCAAAGCGTTTTTCGTTTGTAGAGTCTATACTCATTACGGCACCTCCTTTTTGCCTGTTACATATTCGTAGATGAGGGATTTTTTATAATCTGTAAGCTCTAAAAGTAATTGCTCTTTTTTGGAAATCAGCATATCTATTTCATTACATTTATCGTCCAAATAAATTGCAATTTCTTGTTGTTCGTTAGATAAAGGTAAATATATAAGAATTTGACCTAATTCATCTTGATTTATTTTAGGCATCTTCACTCTATTTTCAGTTACAAGTTTGACTTGTGTTAAAAATCTATCTGACAACATCATATATAAAAGAAAGTATTTGTTTATTGTGGTTTCAATTGGATACATATCTGCACTACATAATCCGTCAAAAGGTGCAATTATAACCTTATTCAGTATAGGTCGAATTTTTGAATATATAATTTGACCTTTGTAAAACAAATGGTTGTCACTTTCCACACCAACTTCTCCAACTGTTTTACATTCAAGTAATTTAGCACTGCCTTTTTCGATATTATCTGGTGCAATTTGCATATAGTCTTGATACTCGGTTGGGTGTACAAGATTTGACTTTACGGATGCAATATATTTGAATTTAATGACATTCCAATCTTCAGGTATTTTCCCAATCCATTCAATCCCGCTGTCTTTCATCGGGCGGTTGGGGCGAATGCCTTTTGTAACTGCCTGTGTGATAACCGCCTGTTTCAGCTTTTTGTATTCCTCAATAGAGGCGCGGGTCTGCTCAATAACAGCATCAATACGGCTGCATTCGGTGTCAAGAAAACTGGCGATTTGTTGTTGCTCTAACACATTTGGATACGGTATCGATACATTTAATACTTTTGTAGCAGTAATCAAAGGTTGCGCATTTGATTCATTTAACCTGTTTAAATTAGATGTATCGAGAGCATATAATAAATATTTATTATTTTTTTCTGTTGAAGCTATTAAAGCATTATCTGTTGCCCAACAATGCTTATGTACATATGTAATACAACCACATCTTGCGCCTACTCTACCTATTAAAATCGAATTAGGCAAAACATTATATTTATCATAAAACCCAAGTTGCTCTCCACCGCCATAAACCGGATAATTTCCATTGTTATCTAACTCTTCTTTGTTGATTGATTCTCCTGAAGATATTTTAAAAATATACTTATTTTTTAAAACAGTCCAATTTTTTGGTATATCCCCAATCCACTCAATCCCGCTGTCTTTCATTTCTCTTGCCATATTCACCCCTCCTTATGGAAAAGTGCCTGTAAGCTGTCGGATATATCCTTTTCAAGCTGCGTAATGCGCCCCATAATATCCTCCACAGGCTCTGGTGCCTGATATTCATAGAAATATCTTGTCATAGGTATTTCGTAGCCGACTTTTGTCTTTTTGGTATCTATCCACGCATCGGGAGCGTAAGGCAGTACTTCACGGTTGAAGTATTCCTCTATATCCTCGGTCATAGGTACATTTTCGGTATCACGCAGATTTGCATCGGCAACGGGTTTGCCTTTCTTTAAAACGGGCTTGCCGTCCTCGTCAAGTGTCGGGCGTTCTACCACAATTTTATAATAGCCGAAATCCTCGGTGTTAAAAATCTTGCTTTGGCAATAAATACCGTCTTTATCGCCGTAAACAACATCGTTTTCAAACTCGCCGTATGCCTGTACTATAAGTTTGCGGCACACGTCCGTAATATCATTTCGCTTTGTGCCTATGCTCTTGCGCCTTGCTTCATAACAATGACTTGCATCTATAAGCTGTACCTTTCCCGCACGGTGTGTCGGCTTGTCCTTTGAGCATACCCAAATATAAGTAGCAATACCCGTGTTCATAAACTGATCGTTGCTTAACTGAACAATGGTATCAAGCCAATCGTTTTCCAAAATATAACGGCGTATCTCGCTGGGACCGCTGCCTGCATCGCCCGAAAACAGAGGAGAGCCGTTTTGTATAATAGCCATTTTGCCGTTGGGTGCAAGTTTGGAAAGACCGTTCAGCACAAAAAGTTGCTGACCGTCGGAGATTTTGGGCAATCCTGGTGCAAAACGTCCCAATTCGCCTTTTTTGTTTTCGGCTTCAACTTCCTTTTGTTCTCTCTTCCAATCTATACCGAAAGGCGGGTTTGAAATGCAGTATTGGAAAGTATATCCCTTAAACTGATCGTTGGAAAGGGTATCGCCGAAACGCATATTGTTGGGGTCGCCGCCGCGTATCATCATATCGGCTTTTGCAATAGCGAAAGTAGAGGGGTTAAACTCCTGCCCGAAACAGGTTACTTCTATATTGCTGTTCAGATCGTGTATGCGTTCTTCCATACAAGAAAGCATCTGACTTGTGCCCATTGTCATATCATAAACGGTAACATTGCCTTCTTTTGTCAAATCGGCATCGGACAGCAAAAGGTCTGTCATAAGGTAAATTATATCTCGGCTTGTAAAGTGGGCTCCCGCTTCCTCGCCGAAAGACTCGGAAAAACGGCGCACCAAGTCCTCAAAAATATAACCGCAGTCCACCGCACTTATTTTATCGGGCCCGAGGTAGCCTTTTGGGGAGTTAAATTCCTTGATAGTCAAATATAAGGTGTTGCTTTCCACCATACGCTTTATTATGTTTTCAAAGTCAAATTTTGCAAGAACATCCTGCACATTAGGCGAAAAGCCCGCAAGATAATCCCTGAAATTAACCTCTATATTTTCGGGATCGGCAATCAATTTCTCAAATGTAAACTTGCTTGTGTTGTAAAACTGATAACCCGAAGCTTTGGTAAGAAAACCGTCAATGACCGCAAGGTGCTTAACTTTCTCGTATGTATCCTGTACTGCCTGCCATGTGGGCAAAAGACAATCGTGAAAACGCTTTACAACTGTCATAGGCAGGATAACAAGCCCATATTCGTGGGGTTTGAAAGGGCCACGCAGCATATCCGCTACATTCCATATCATAGTAGCCTTTTCGGCTATGTTCGTTCCAACAATATTTATTCTGTCATCTGTCATAATATATCTCCCTTCGGTAAACATATATGTTTCTCTAAGCATATCTTATATACTGTCCCAAAAATGTCTCACTTGACACGGATTGAATATCTGTATTTAAATCAAGTTATATTTCAAATTCTTAGTTTTGATGATTTAAATAATACGCCAACTATATACAATATTTTAACAGATATTTTTCAATGTATCAACTACAATACATTAAAAAATATACATTTTTTCAAATTTTCCGACTAACCCCATGTATTGATTTGAGATAAAAATATTTGGTATTGGTAATATTTCACAAAGATTACAAAAAAATATATTATCCGAGAAATAATTTGCGATGTCCGGAACGGTATTTCTAATTTTTTTTGAGAATTCAGCATAGGAAAATAGGCACTTTCGATTTGGTTTAGGTGGTTTAAATTAGAAAATTAAAATTTGATTAGAATTCAACAATTTGAACAATTTTGTGCAGAATAACGAAAAAAATATCATTATTGCATTATTGAAATATGTGTGTTAAAATTATTGTATAGTATTGTACAAGCGTACATACGGGAGATTTTTATAATCTCAGCGTTCTTGAAAATACAATGAAGAATGGAGGGTAGACTTATACAATTTGCACAATAATAACGTAAAGGAGAAGATATTCTAACATGAAAAGAAAATTAATGTTAAAATTGTTTGCCTTAGTAACAGCAATGACAATGTCAGCAACAACATTTGTCACAACAACTGTTAATGTAAGTGCAGCTACGATAATCGGAAGCGTAACATCAATAAATGACGAAAATTACTATGGATTAACATTTTCATCGGATACCGTTACAGCTGAAAATGACATTTTACAGGATACAGAAAACAACACCCTATTAAACATTACATATCTTGGAAAATGGAAATATAGCAATGGGTTAGTACCTAATGGAGACAGTGACAGACCTTCTGTTTCGGGTGGAGCATATGCAAGTGGATGTGCCATTCAGTTTACGGCAACACAATCTGCATCTGTAATTATAGATCGTAAATTGGGGAATAACAAAACTTTAATTATACAAAAGGATGGTGTTACATACAAATCGTTTTCCAACACCAGTGGTGCCAGCTATTCCACAACAAAATCTAAAGACTATGCTTTTGATGTAGTTCCCGGTTCTACGTACATTGCTTATTGCACAGGCACAGGAGATCCATACTACGGTATATATTGCAAGCCGGTTGAATCGTATAATACGGTATATGACATTCCCGCTGCTCTTACAAGTAATATACAAAATGCCACCGGTACGATATCTCCTACTACTACAGATGCTGCTGCAAATGCTCCAAAACTTCAAGTTGATGCTACAAGCGGTAAACTTGGAGTAAACACAAGTGATTGGGCACAAATAAATGTCGGTACTATATTAACTCTACCCAGAGTGGCAGCCGGAAGTACCATAGCTTTTAATTTGCATAACACTACAGAATTGACTATTGGAGAAGAGGCGTATACAAACGGAGATTCTTATACAACTACTGCTGATGGTGATGTTGTTATGACTTGTACCAGCGCCGGATATATAAAGTCTATTACTGTTAGTGGACCCGCTTTCCTTGAAGCTGAGCCGGAATATACTACGGTATATCAGTTCGGTGAAAGTAATGGTGCTTCAAATATCAATATTAACGGTGTTTCAGGTACGGTTGCTGCTACCACTAAAGAGGATGATGCAAATGCCCCGGAAATAAGTGTGGATGCAACAAATGGCAAGTTGTATAATGTTAACCGTGGAGATCAATGGGCACAAATAAATGCCGGTACTATATTAACTCTTCCTGGAGTAACATCCGGAACCAAAATAACGCTTACTTTATATGATAGTACAGCATTAACAATAAATGGCGTTGAGTATACCAATGGACAAACCTATACCGCAAAATCCGATGGTGATGTTGCTATGACCTGTTCCACTGGTGGATATATAAGTACGATAACGGTTGTAGGACCTGCATTTAAAGAAGCAGCTGAAACAACTGGTTATACTAACACATGGTATTTTGGCAAAAGCAATGGTGCTCCTGAGTTTGCGTTGCAAAAATCTGCTGAATATACTTATACATCAAATGAATACTCCGTCGTTATAAATACAGATTCCGGAAAATTGAATAATGCTACTCGTACTGATAACTGGGCTCAGTGTAATGACGGAACTGTCTTTAAAGTACCTGTATACCCGGGTTCAAAAATTTCTTGGGTAACATACAACACAGGTGAAGACAAAGGCTTTAATGTAGATGGAGTTCTCTATAACTCATATTATATTGCAACAGAAGAAGGTGAGGTTAACCTTTCGGCTCATGGAATTACATATTTAGACAGTTTAAAAATTGAACCCATAAGTTTATATGAGGTTAATGGTACAGTAGCAGGAGCAAGTGTGAGCAATCTCTACTTTACATCGAATGGCAATTCGCAAAAATATTCTGCAAATGTAATTTCTAACGAATTTACAATCTCTGTTCCTGCAGACAGCTACACACTCTCACTTAGTGCAAGTGATCCTTATGTAATCTCGGATCCCACATCTGTAACAGTTTCCGAAAGTCAAAATATTGGTACTGTTACATTGGTAGAAGCAAGCGCACAAACTGTAACAGGGAATATTACAAATCCTCCTACGGAAGATTTTGTGCTTACATTTACCGGAAGTGCCCACACAAAAACATTATCGTTAAGTGCCGCTGCAACAACCTATACTGCTGAACTTGATCCCGACACTTATACCATATCTTCAAGTGTAGGTACATTATCAACCCTTTCACAAGAAAGCTTTACTGTGGTTTCGACAGCTACATCGCATAATATTTACTATCCCGAAACCATACCTGCCGCAACGTCTGTAAATATTACGGTAGATAAAAATGCAACGGTAGTAGCCAACACATATAACTCGTTGTCTGATGCTCTTGTTGCGGCAAAAGCAGGAAATATTTCGGCACCGGTAATTACCCTTACAAGCGGTCAAACATATCAAGAGCAAGTAATTGTAGATATGTCGGATGTTACACTCAAAACAAGCAGTTCCGGAAAAGCTAAAATTACTTTCTACTATGGCATAGATTACGGATATTACAGTTTGAATTCGAGCGGTTATTATAATAAAGACAGAGCTATGACAAGAAACTCCGTTCTTGATGTGCAACCTGCTCGTTGGGGTACAACTGTGCTTGTTACCAAAAATGCAAATAATTTCAGAGCGGATAATATTATTTTTGAAAACAGCTTTAATCAATATTATACGGATGAAGAGGTTGTTGATGGTGTTACAGCAAGGGGTAAAGAAAATAATACAACCAACGATAGACAAGCACAAACAGTTGCAGCTACCGCAAAAGTGGCAACAGAGCGAGCAGCTGCCATAGCATTTGAAAACAGTCCTTCCGGGTGTGAACTTTATAATTGTGAGTTTATAGGTTCTCAGGATACATTCTACACCAGCGGAAAGATTTATGTCAAAGATTGTTCGATAAGCGGAAATACCGACTATATCTTTGGCGGTGGTAATGTAATATTTGATAATTGTAATTTGATTTGGAACGGCTATTCAGATCAAAATCCCGGAGGTTATATTACTGCAAGCAAGGACGGCACTTACATTTTCAGAAATTGTACCATAAAGGATACAGAAGGAAAGCTTTGTAGCGGAAATCTTGGTCGTGATTGGGGTGGTACAACTGCAAATGTATACTTTATGAACACAACCAATTCATCTGGTGCCACATCATACAAATGGACAAATATGGGGGGTGCGATAAGTGCAGGCACTGCTAATCTTCATATTTATGATTTTGATCCTGTAACAAATGCGAACTATTCATCAACAGGCTCAACCGGGGCAAATGTTAACGGACTTCTTAGCTTTGAAAATGCTAAAGCCATATACGAAGGAGTTACAACGAAGTTAAACTTTACTCCCGCTAAAGTTTTGGATGCAGTGACCGATAGTTTAACAGAATCCAATGAAGAAGCCGGACTGTATGGTGCTTTAGTTACCTTAACAAAAGGAACAGATGCAGACAATTTATCATCTCTTACATGGTTTGTTAATGATGGCACAACTACAAAATCTGTGACACCCGCTACTTCTGCGATAGGGTCAAATGACAGTGGCATAGAAATTTCAAGTAGCGTTCCTACGCTTGATGATGGTACTTCCTACATAACTATGATGTTTAGAGGTACGGCAAATAACGACAGCTATAATGTTGTGACAGTAGCACAGTAAATGGAGGGAAACAGATGAAAAAGGAATATAATGCTCCTAAGATAAGTATTACTGAATTGAATACGGTGGATATTATAACATCAAGTGCCGTAGCAAATCTTGCAAACTCTCTTAGTAGCGGAAAATCAGTTAAAGGTAATTATTTATTTGATTTAAATAGTTAATATAGCATTCAAGGGGCTGTCCCAAACAGCCCCTTTTTTAAAGGAGAAAATATTGAATATAACAAAGGATCTACAGCTTACTTCTGTGCGGTTTCATTTGAAAGGGCATACTTTGGAGGAAACGGCGGAGTTGTTTGAAGTGCCGATTGAACTATTAAGTGAGTGGCGTGAGCGATATATGAAGGGTGATTATTTCATTAAGCCTGTTTTAAAGAAGAATGTGAAGAAAACAGAGTTAGACTTTAAAAGCCTTAAGGCTCTTGTGAAGAATAACCCCAAACTTCAAAAGAAAGACATTTGTATTATGTATAATCGTTCGGCACATTATATAAACGATATTTTGAAATATCATGATACGAGTTGGATAAAATTTAAGAGAGATATTTTGCGAGAAATCGACGAGGAGGACGGAAGTTGATATGGGGCGATGTATAGAGGTGAGGCGAGCTGCTGTGCGTTACAGACTTAGAGGAAATACCGTTGAAGATACTTGTGACAGTTTTGGTATAAGTAAAAAAGAACTTAACATTTGGGTTAAATTGTATAAAAAAACAGGCGATGTTGCGAAGGAAGTTCATAAACAGCAGTTTAAAAAGATCGATCCCGATGTCCTTAAACAGATTTTAAAAGAAAATCCCAATATTACCAAAAAAGAACTTGCCCAAAAATTTGATTGCCGTATAACCTCCATTGAAAAGGCATTGGTACGCATAGGCTATAAAGACAAACTTAAAGTATCGGATTATGTTCGCCCGGAACCAATGGATATCGAAAAATTAAGGGAGTATATCGAAACTCATCCCGAGGCAACCGTAAGGGAGGTTTCTTTGGTATTTGACCGAACTTCCACAGCAATAAACAGAGCAATAAAAAAGTATGATCTTCCCTACAAGAAAAACAAACGAGGTCCTCGGAAGAAATGACATTTAAATATAAACAAGGAGGAATTACATGAAGAAATTTATATTTGCAACATTGACAACACTTGCTTTTACCGCATTTATAAATGTATCTGCCGTGTTTGCCGCAAATATCACATCTTGCGGTGGTTGGCACGAAAGTATGTTTATAACATGGAGCGATGACAGCAATGCAGATAATGCTACAGCATATTACAAGAAAAGCAGTGAAACAGAATATACAACCGTTGACGACGAACTTACAAGAAGTGACGGAAACAGCGGCGGAAGGGTCGATATCGTCGGACTTTCGGCAGGTACTTACGATATAAAAGTGACTTGCGGTGATGGCACCGAATTTGTCAGAACAGGCATAAGCGTGGATAATTACGACCGTTCGGGATATGCACATTTCAATTACACCGGTGGTGTGGGTGCTTATAATGATGACGGTACTTTAAAGGAAAATGCAGTTGTTTTGTATGTTACTAACGAAAATAAAAACACTATAACGTTGGGAAGTTATACCGGTATAGGCAATATTTTAGCTCATGCCAATAAGTATTCAACTCCTATTGATGTACGTTTTATTGGCACGATCGATACAAAATCATGGTTCTATGACGGAAATAATGGCATCACCCAAGAAAACAGTGCAAATGACGGTATTACCGTTTTAAACGGACTCACAAGCAAAACAACAACCGACCCGGATATTTATTTAAATATGCTTGATATGGAAAGTCCGACTAATGTTACAATAGAAGGAATCGGAACGGATGCAACAATTGAAAAATGGGGTTTTACTTTTAAAAGATGTAATTATGTTGAAGCAAGAAATCTTCATTTCTCTCAATATCCCGAAGATGGATGTAGTTTTATAGGCGATGACTATGCAAGCCACGGCAGAGTTTGGTTACATGATTGTACATTTGATGTCGGATATAACGATCCGGATATAAACACAAATCTTGTAGATGATCATGATAAAGGTGACGGTGACGGAGCAAGTGATTTTGCAAAAGTCAGCAATGTTACTATAGGTTACACAATGTCATTAAGTTAAGAATTTAAGTTTTAGATTCCAAAAGGGTCTAAAACTTTTTTTATGTAAAAAATATTAAAATTTCAAAAAAGCACTTGACAAAAGTGCCAAAGTGTGCGGCGGCTCTCTCATTATTCCTCTATT
>JAFSVK010000069.1 GCA_017444985.1 Bacillota bacterium | reverse complement strand
GTTAAGATTTTTATTTCGCTTTCGCATAAATATCGCTCTCCTTTTTGTGATAATTTTGTGATGTGAAATGAAATTTTGCCGCCCCTTTTTTGGCGGCATTTTGGCGGCGATAGCCGCCCACCCAAAGGGGATTGAAGGGGATATGCCCCTCACAAGCTACTCGATAAGGCACGCCATCGAGGGAGCTTGCAAAGCCGCCGCAACTTACATATTTTTAGGTCAAGTGGACGCCCACTTTGATTTTTTGTTATGACAAAAAAGTGTAAGGCGGCTTTTGAAATGGGCAGAGATAATGTTGTGATTTTTGTTTCCTCTCGGGCTGTGTGGAAGAAAAATTTTCAATATCCCCGATGCCCATTTCCGAAAAGAGAACGGGGCGGAATTGAAAAAATGTTTTGCAAAAAAATTCAATTATGACCTGTTCAAAAATAAAAAAGACCTGTGATTTTTGTTCACAAGTCTTGTCCATATTTAAAAATATTGCATTGCCCGGAATGCATAAAGGGCAACACTTTTTTGTGCTGCCCTCTGCGTTAAAAATAATTTATGCTACTTTGTTTAAAATTTCTATTACATCAAGCATATCATACTTATCGTCACCGTTCATATCGGCATGTACAAGCTGTTCGCTATTAAGTACCGTTGTCCCGCTTATATACTTAAGCAAAAGGGCAGCATCCGTCTTATTGGTTTTTTTGTCAATATTTACATCTCCGTCATTTTCCAAAACGGGCGTTGTCCAGAAGTCTGCGAAATAAAGCTCATTCTCATCATAACTATCCGCCTCACCGTTTTCGGTTCCGTTTACGATAAGTCCCTTGCTCTCAAACTTATATATAGCAAGAGGGGACACATATTCGGGCAGATACATATAAAAACAGAATTCATATTTATATCCTGCTTTGAATACATAATCGTCTTCCATAGAATAATATCCGCTTTCCTGTTTGACATACTTTCCGTTTCTGTCTTTAACGCTTATGCCGAATCTGTCCCAGTTAATGACAAGTTCCGCCGGAACAATGCTGTTTACATCGGAAATATAGTCCTTATACGTCTCGCCGACTTTCGGCAGACGGATACTGATATTTCTGTCCACATCGTATTGGTATGCTTTCAGCACAAAATGCTCGGATTCTACCTCACATCCATCCCAATTCCATACTTTACAGTACATCTCGGTGCCGTCGTATTTATCGGTCAGCCCGTTTGTGGTCAACCCTCTAAATTCATAGCTGCCTGTCCAATTTGTATCGTCAAACTCCTCGTCAAGCAAAAATGTTGTTCTGTCGGGTGTTTTGAAGTACCATGAATAATTTATATTTTTACCCTCCGCTTGCAGGGTAATATTTGCCGTATTGTAGGTCTCAAAATACACTATTTTCGGCGGTTGCTCCGTTATAATGATAGGAATATCAATGATAACAGGCTCTGTATTCAGAGTAAAACCGTTGCCCTTCATAGTACAATACAACTTGCAATGATTTGCATCTTTGCTTAGTATTGTCCACACTAATTTTGAATCCCTGATACCCGATACGGAAATAATATTGTTTTGTTGTGCTTCATTCCAATCAATTTCTTCACCGTTTTCATTCAAGAAATGCCAATTGTATGTATCGACATTGTTTGTTATATATTGAAGCGATGATTCTGCATTAATTAAATTATTAATATTTTTATTTGTTGCAACAATTTCGGGTTTTGCCAATTTTATAGATGCAACATCGGAATACAAAGTATATTTCGAATCCATGACCTCGCAATAAACTTGATAATTCTCTGCAAGAGTGCTTAATACTTTTATTTTTAGAGTGTTGTTTATTTCAATGTCGCTGTAGGTTTGTGATTCGACGGATATCTTTTCTACTATATTATTCTTTTTTGCAGTCGACCAAGGAATATGATTTCCTTCGCTATCCAAAAGAAACCAGTCAAATTTCTCGCCGTTTATTGTCTCAATATTAAAGGTCGACTCATTACCGACTTTCAAATTGTTTTTTGTTTGCGGTTGTTTTTCGATAGTTGGTTTGCTTGGATTTTTGATAACGACATGTCCGCTGACTGTTGACCCCCACTCGGATTTATCGACTGTTTGCCCATCGACCGTTATGGTTGAGCTATCAAGTATTGCTAAACCTGCTTTTGCGGTGATATTTTGCACTTTTTGTACATATATTACATTGGATTCACCATTATCCAGCACACAATCTTTAATAGACATGTCTCTTACACTGGCAGCGTCTGTGATTATACAGCCATTAATTATTCCGCCATTAATGTTACAATATGCATCATTTATATCGGTACTTATCGCTGAAATTGATGTTATGGGACAAACGTGGTATATTATATAATTATAGCGATCCGTTGAGAAAGTACCGTTGTTAATTGTAAGTACCGGTGTCATCCCGTTTGCACTTGACACATAAAATGTAGGTATACCGTGATTTTGGGAATTATTTATTATACAGCCCGTTCCTATGCTGTCATTTATAATTAAACTACCGCCGGTCACAGTAAACATTCCTTTTTCATCCGAAGAACATTTAGCATCTAATTTAAGTGTCTTTCCGAATAGATCCAAATAAATCATTGAATTATATCTTTTTAAGATATGGTTGTATTTTGTCACAACAGCACCATTGGAGTATTCTGTTCCCGAATCTTGCGTTTGCGTAATATCATTGGCAAGAGCGATATAATACGGGCCGTAGCCGCCGTCAAGTCCCAAAAAGGTGCCTTGTAATTCCCCGTATGTTTTTACCATATAGGGACTTTCTTTAGAACCGTTGCCTGTTACACTTTCGGGCACCGCAGCAAACACGGCTGCACTCATCAGCATGACCGCCATAGCCGCAAACATTACGGAAAATATTATTTTAATTTTGTTCATAACCTCGCCCCCTTTGCAAAAATATTTTATGCTGCTTTGTTTAGAATGGATATTACATCGAGCAGATCGTAATTATCGTCGCCGTTCATATCGGCGTGCGCAAGCTGGCTATCGGTGAGTACCGTTGTCCCGCTTATACGGCAATTATTGTTTTAATTTTGTTCATAACCCCGCCCCCTTTGTAAAAATTTATTGCTACTATTCTTCTTATCATCATACCATAGTTACCCTTTAAAATCAAGTATTCGAGCCAAATTTAGCATATTTAACAAAAGAATTTACACTTTTCCCGTGACCTTACGGCGCAGAATATCCATAATTATCTGCTCAGCCGTAATATCCGAATTGGCATTGGCAAAGGAACGGACAATGAATTTTTGACCGTCTATGACCTTAACAACAGGCTCTCCGAGCTGCCTATATTCTTTTTCCATTTTGTATCCCCCTTACGCCTTAAATCTTCTTTCCAAAGCAAAAATAATAAGGTCTGCGATAAATTTTTCCTCACAAGGATAATTTATCAGCAGCTCCGACCGCTTTTGCTGTGACAGCGTTTCAT
>JAFSVK010000068.1 GCA_017444985.1 Bacillota bacterium | reverse complement strand
TTGCCGATTTTGAAGCACGCTTGCCAAGACACTTAAAAAATGCTCTTAATTTTCATAATTTAGCTTCATGAATGTATTTTTATGGCTGAAATATTGTGTTTTCAAGGTTCGGAGATATGTTTTTGTGTGGGAAGTTTAAGTAAGTAACAAAAACAAAACTTGAAACAACGGAAAAGCCTCCCCTGAAAGGGGAGGAAGTGCGACGGGAGTTGCACAGGAGAGGTACCCGCCCCGGGAGGGGAAGGAAGCCCGGAGGGCTGACGATGGAGCAACCAACGACCTCGCCCTCCACTCCCCCGCATAGCTTTTCGTACTACCCAAAACCTCTCCGTCAGCTAAAGCTGCCACCTCTCCTTTCAGGCGAGGCTTGGGTGTAGGTGTAGGTAACAGGGATAGTTATGACTACATATTTTGAAATAACAACAAAGTAAGCAACAAAAACAAAACTTGAGAAACAACGGAAAGCCTCCCCTCAGCCATAGCAGACGGGGAGGCTTTTTCTTTATTCACACTTGAATTGTACCCGCATTTAATTTATAATCGACCTATAAACAGTAACACGACCAAAACTTACGGGAGGTGGATATATGACCGAGAAGGATCGTAAAAAGGCAGCCAAAGACTTTGCCGCAAGGTGGGAGGGTAAAGGCTACGAAAAGGGGCAATCACAGCAGTTTTGGATGGATCTGCTTATAAATGTGTACGGTGTGGAGAACATATCCGAATTTATAAGTTTTGAGGATCAGGTACAATTGGACCACACCTCTTTTATAGATGCCTACATCAGCTCTACCCGTGTTATGATAGAGCAAAAGTCTATAGGCAAGGATCTGCGCAAGCCCATAAGGCAAGCCGACGGTTCACTGCTTACCCCCTTCCAACAAGCAAAAAGGTATGTTACGGAGCTACCTCTTTCACAACACCCCCGTTGGATAGTGACCTGCAACTTTGCCGAATTTCTTGTTTACGATATGGAAAAGCCCAACGGAGAGCCCGAACAGATATATCTGAAAGACTTGGAAAAGGACTACTACCGCCTGCAATTCCTCACAGACAGCGGAAGCGAGATGCTCAAAAAGGAAATGGAGATCTCCCTAAAGGCTGGGGAGTTGGTAGGCAAACTCTACGATGCCATACTAAAGCAATACAAAGACCCCGAAAGCCCCCAAACTCTTAAAAGCCTGAATATGCTTTGTGTAAGGTTGGTATTCTGCCTATATGCAGAGGATTCGGGAGTATTCGGCGAACACAGAATGTTTGGAAAGTATCTTTCCGCTTTCCATGCAAAGGATGTACGCAAGGCACTTATAGAGCTTTTTAAAGTGCTTGATACCGAGCCCGAGAAAAGAGACCCTTATATGGAAGAGGAGCTTGCCGCCTTCCCCTATGTAAACGGCGGACTCTTTGCAGACGAAGATATAGAGATACCCCGCTTTACCGATGAGATAGTAAATTTACTTATAAACGATGCCAGCGAGGGCTTTGACTGGGCGGACATATCTCCCACTATATTCGGTGCGGTGTTTGAAAGCACCCTAAACCCCGAAACAAGACGGGCGGGAGGTATGCACTACACAAGTATAGAAAATATACACAAGCTTATAGACCCCCTGTTTTTAGACGACCTTAAAGCAGAGTTTCAAGAGATAGCCGAAATACCCGACTCCAAGAGAAAGCCAAGGGAGCGGAAAATAGAGCTTTTTAAAGAAAAACTCTCAAAGCTCAAATTTTTAGACCCTGCCTGCGGTAGCGGCAACTTCCTAACAGAAACCTACATAAGCCTGCGCCGTTTAGAAAACGAAGCCCTCAAGCTGTACTACAAGGGGCAAATGGTAATAGGCCTTGAATATTTAAACCCCATATCCGTACATATAGACCAATTCTACGGCATAGAAATAAACGACTTTGCCGTCACCGTAGCCAAAACCGCCCTCTGGATAGCCGAAAGCCAAATGATGAAGGAAACGGAAGACATTGTACACATGGACCTTGACTTCCTACCTCTTAAAAGCTATGCCAATATCACAGAAGGCAACGCCCTGAGAATGGATTGGGAAGAGGTGGTACCTAAGGAAGAGTTAAGCTATATTATGGGTAATCCGCCTTTTGTAGGATATACATTACAATCAAAAGAACAAAAAAAGGATATACTGAATATCTATGTTGACGAAAATGGCACACCATATAAAACAGCAGGAAAGATAGACTACGTTGCAGCATGGTATTTTAAAGCATCACAATTAATGTTAGGAACAAATATACGAACAGCTTTTGTTTCTACAAATAGTATTACACAAGGCGAACAGGTTGCAGGTGTTTGGAGGCCATTATATACACGTTTTGGAATACATATTGACTTTGCCTATCATACATTTCGCTGGGATAGTGAAGCAAGCATAAAAGCCCATGTACACTGTATTATTGTAGGATTCAGTATTGCCAATAATATAAAAAATAAAATATTATTTGATGATGGTATAGGTAAAATAGTTGGAAACATCAATCCATATTTAATACCTTCTGACAATATTTTTGTTGAAAGTAGAGGAAAGTCAATATGTAAAGTTCCTAATATTTGCAAGGGTTTTCAAGCAACAGATAACGGGTATTTAATTCTAACTAAAGAAGAAAAAGATAATTTAATTCGTAAAGAACCTGATGCTAAGAAATGGATTCGACCTTACTCTATGGGAGTTGAATTTATCAATCGTATTCCTCGATATTGTTTATGGTTAGTAGATATAACTCCAAACGAATTAAGAAAAACAACTGAAATAAGAAACAGAGTAGAATCCTGTAAAAAGTGGAGAGAAAATGCAACTAAAACAGGAGATGCTTATAAACTGAAGGATACACCTCATTTATTTCGACCGTGTAAACAATTTAAAGATTCAATTTATATTGCTATCCCCCTTGTCTCTTCTTCTCAAAGAAAATATATGCCTATGGATTATATCAGAAACGGCATGATACCAGGCAACAATTTGTTTTGTGTTTTTGATGCAGAATTGTATCATTTTGGTGTTCTAATGTCAAACGTCCATATGGCTTGGATAAGAGCAATAGGCGGATACTTAAAAAGTGATTGGCGCTACTCAAAAGATATAGTCTACAACAACTTCCCTTGGCCTACCCCTACTCCCGAACAAAGGGCGAAAATAGAGGAGACTGCACAGGCTATACTTGATGCCCGTGCCCTCTACCCCGACTCCTCCCTTGCCGACCTCTACGACGAGCTGACCATGCCCAAGGAACTGCGCAAAGCCCACCAAAACAACGACCGCGCCGTCATGACCGCCTACGGTTTCGACCTAAAAATGCTGGAAAGCGAATGTGTGGCAGAGCTTATAAAGATGTACAAGAAACTCTCCGAGGCAAAGGGATAAAAAGAAAGAGGTAAAATATGTCTTAAACTTTTGTCTTGTTTTTGTGTGCACAATGCTATATAATAATCTTACAAATAACACAAGGGAGGAATTTTCATGGCAGTAAAAACCGCAAATCTCTACGCCCGAATCGAACCCGATGTAAAAGAACAAGCAGAGAATATCTTATCCTCATTGGGTATACCTGTTTCAAGCGCCATAAATATGTTTTACAAGCAAATTATTATGCAAAAAGGCATACCCTTTGAATTAAAAATCCCAACACCGCCAAATGATCTAAGCAAAATGTCAAAGGTCGAATTTGAAAAAAAAATGGAAGAAGCCTACAACGACTATCTTAAAGGACAGGTAACAACTGTTGATGAAGTATTTGCAAAAATAAGAAAGGACTACAATATTTAATGTATGCTGTAGCTATCTCGGAAAAAGCAACAGCGGATATTCGCGAAATATTTGAATATATAGCATATACGCTGCATTCGCCCGTAAATGCAGAAAAACAATTAAACAAATTTTACAAAAGCATTAAAGGATTAGAGCAAATGCCCGAGAGATTTCCCTTGGTTCCAAACGAGACATGTCGCAACAGAAATATACGATTTAATGCTGTAGATAACTATACCATATTCTATATAGTTGATAATAAAAATCTCACTGTAACGATCTTACATATTTTTTATTCCGGAAGAAATATCGATTTGCTGTTAAGTGATCTTTAATCAAAAAATGTGTTGGTTATGGTGTTGTAATAACTATTTTATTGGTGAGTACAGCATCATCGGCCGACTATTCCGCATTTAAACCTCCCCGTCAGCTGTGGCTGTTCAAGGGAGGCTTGGGTGTCGATGGGGCAGTAGTAAAAGTTATGGCTACACATTTTGAAACGACAACAAAGTAAGCAGCAAAAGCAAAACTCGAAACAACGAAAAAGCCTCCCCTGAAAGGGGAGGTGGCACGGCATGAGCCGTGACGGAGAGGTACCCACCCCGGGAGGGGGAGGAAGCCCACAGGGCTGACGATCGTACAACCAACACCATCGCCTCCATTACTACCAAGAGGAGAAGTACGTCCATAGGGCTGACGAAAAGAACCCTTGCCTAAAAGACACTCCTTATCTTCCTTTATAAAAAAACATCTTCTCCACCCCCGTGGCTGTCTTCTTATAAAATATCATTTTCATGACCCCCGAGGCTGTCTTTTTGTAGAATTGACAAGCATCCGCATCTGTTTTTCGTCGCAAATAAATAACATCACCGTTCAACCCCCAATGAGGGTCGTTGAAGCCTAAGCTTCCCGGGAAGTTATCCACCGCAATAAGGCTTTTGGCATTTTGAAAAGCCTGTGTGTGTATGCTGTTTACACTGTATGGCACCATGTAAGTTGTAGAACCCGAGTCTCTTCCGCACAGTTCAAAAGCATATCTGCCTATGCCCGTTGTGCCGTTTGCTATTTCCACATATTGAAGATCAAAGTTTCTTGCAAAGCAGTAAGCGGGTATGCCCCTAACATCCGCTTTGTAATATACAGCAAGCAACTCCGTATTTTGGAAAGCATACTCTCCCAGAGATGTAGTTGTCGGTGACAAATACAGATCCCCGTACAGTGTACAGCCGTCAAAAGCGTGTATGCCTATGGTCTCGGCTCTCGGTAGGCTGTGGAGAACAAATCCTCTATAGGTCATAGTACTTTCATACCAATTGCCTATGATAGCTCCTTGAAAAGCAGAAGCTTCTATCTCCCTCACATAATTAAAATTACAACTAAATTCCGTGTAAGGTCTTGAAGATGCGGAGTGGTAAGTTGCTCCCAAATTATAAAAAGCCTGTGCTCCTATCTTTTCCACATCGCCTCTTATAGTCATACTTCGGCAATAAATATTGTTGTAAAAACAGTTTCCGGGTATCTCTCTGACCCCCGCTCCTACGGTCATATACTGAAAATAGCAGTTACTAAAAGCAGCCTGTCCCATTTCCGTCACGCTGTCGGGTATTACTATCCTGTTGTAGTTGGCATTGTATTGCCCACAGTTAGCAAAGGCATAGGCACCTATACGCATAAGTCCCTCGGATAGGTTTAGGGCATACAGATCGTCTTGTCCGTCAAAAGCTTTGAAACAATCAAAAGCCTGTACTCCCGAGGCTATGGTAACGCTTGTTATCCTGTAGGAAGCCCAAGGATTTACACCCTCCAAAAATTCCGCTGTGCCTTGCCCGTCTATAATCAAAGAGCGGTTGTCGTAATATGTCCAACTGCAATCCCCCACCGTTCCGCTGTCTATGATCTCAGCCATTTGACCACCCCCTTAAATACTTGTCAGAATGTAGCCTATTTCTCCCACATTCCAACCGGCCATATCATCCGTGGAAGTTATCTCTTTGGCGAATATCCCCTCAAAATCTACCGTTCCCATTATTTTAGGTATCCTAACGGCATACTCACCGCCTTTCGGTACGGTGGTAATGTACTTATAGGCATCGCTTCCCGATATAGCCGTATAGTACACGGAAGCCCCCGACACCGTCAAAACTTGTGTGGCTGCCGTGGCATATCCTCCGTCAACGGGCTGTGCATAGGTCACATTTTGCAGAACTTCCGCAGTGCCTTTTGTTACTATGTTTTTCGCTATGTAGCTTGTAGGTGTATTTCCCAAAAACACCCACATACCCGTGTCGCTGTCGTACCTTAGCATATACTTTTTCATATCGGTATACACTTCCATAAGTTCGGGACTTACGCCTCCACCCTTTCCCGCAAGTTCTTCTATAGCCTTCCTTGTAAGGGAGTTTTGAGTCTTTATAGTCCTTGCCATATTGGAGTCCGATCGTCTTGATATGCTCCTTCTTGAAGAACCGTCGGTATCGGCGGAGGCACCCGCCCATATTTCCATAGTGAGAGCACCGTTGTAGGTAAAAGCTACCGAAAAAATGAATGTGGTAAAATTTTGCCCTTCCGTATCTATAATATCTATGGCATCACCGCACTCCAACAAAGGATTGCCTACCGCCACCGCCTCAAAAGCTCTGTAATTCAAGCCCTCCACATAGCTCCATATCCTCTCTTCAAGGCCTTGGGTATAGGTGCAAAGCTCGTTTTCCACCTCCATTTTAACGCTATAGACCCCCTTTCCCCCTCTTCTGTCCACATCATAAACGGAGTTTATACTTATACCCTCCACCACACAATCATATATTTTAGCGGACAATGAAAAGGTGTTGGAGGGTGTGAGGGTATAAAGGCTTTGGTAGCTGAGGGGCAAGGGTATAAATTTACCTATACCCCCTTCCCTGTCCAACACAAAGTTACAACAACCGCAACAGGCTATAAGACCTATCATTTCCCTTTTTGAAATGCCCTCGGGTATGCCGTTGATCTCTACCGAGGGTATCACTTGGGCATAGTTTGTTTCGGGCACAATGTCTGCGGCTATAACATATATACTTATGGGACCGTCTGAAAAATCCACCCCCGATGAGGGTATATAAGGCTCGTTGTAGCGGTTTAGAAGCTCATCGCAGCACTTTAAGTTTGTAAACACCTTATCCCTTTCAATATCCTCCACCACCGCCCTTGAAAGCACCACGCAGTTTTGGTGTTCGTCATATATTCGGCAAATAACGCTGTCTCCCTCTTCTATTTCCTCCGTACCCGTAGGCTCTCCCGCCTCGTCGAAATTAAAAAGCCTTAAATTCAGAGAGGCGGATATAACATTTCCCATGCTTATCTTTTCTCCTCCTATGATACCCTCCTCCGCTCTCAGTGAATTAAGGCTGTCATCGGTAAAAAGCAGGTTTTTCCCGTGATCATCCCCTACGCTTATTTCTACCCTCTTGTTATCATCCGTGTAAAAATTTCCGTCTATCATATACTTCTACCTCTCCGTAAGTGTAAAACTCAGTTCTCGCCACAGCCCCTCATCTATACCCAAGAAGGGTACAGTTCTATCCGACACGTAAAAAGTGCCCTCCTTCATGCCCTCTCCTATAAGAGGTGAGAGGTA
>JAFSVK010000067.1 GCA_017444985.1 Bacillota bacterium | reverse complement strand
CTATTGAAGTAAAATTGAGATAGCTTGTTCGAGGACTAGGAAATGGCTCGAAGCCAATGTAGAGCATTGGTGAGAGACATTGACGACGTACTCGGGCAAGATAGCCAATTTTACGATTTATGACTTTTTAGAGGTGCCCTTATATCTGATTTGATGTATGCCTTTTATTTTGCGGATAACACGCTTTGATCTTTAAGCACAACATCGTGAGCTCCGCCCTCTACTATACTTACAGAGGATACAAGGGTTATCCTTGCCTTTTCCTGAAGCTCGGGTATAGTCAAGGCGCCACAGTTACACATGGTGTGTTTTACCTTTGAAAGGGTCACAGCCAAGTTGTCGTGAAGGTAACCCGCATAGGGCACATAGGAGTCTACACCCTCTTCAAAGGAAAGCTTACGCTCACCGCCAAGGTCGTATCTCTGCCAGTTTCTTGCTCTTGCAGAGCCTTCGCCCCAATATTCCTTCATGTAGTTTCCGTTTACTATCACCTTGTTTGTAGGGCTTTCTTCAAAACGAGAGAAATATCTGCCAAGCATACAGAAATCGCATCCCATGGCAAGGGCAAGGGTTATGTGGTAGTCGTGAACTATACCACCGTCTGCACATACGGGAACATATACGCCCGTTTCCTTAAAGTACTCATCTCTTGCCTTTGATACCTCTATTACAGCGGTAGCCTGACCTCTTCCTATACCCTTTGTTTCTCTTGTGATACAGATGGAACCACCGCCTATACCTATCTTAACAAAGTCCGCACCTGCCTCTGCAAGGAAACGGAAGCCGTCTTTATCCACTACATTTCCCGCACCTACTTTAACGCTGTCGCCGTAGTGCTCTCTTATCCACTGTATGGTGATCTTCTGCCACTCCGAAAAACCTTCGGAAGAATCTATACAAAGCACATCAGCACCCGCTTCCACAAGGGCGGGAACTCTCTGCTCGAAATCTCTTGTGTTTATACCCGCACCTACGATATACCTCTTGGAGCCATCAAGAAGCTCGTAAGGATTTTCCTTGTGAGAATCGTAATCCTTTCTGAAAACGTAGGAAACAAGTCTGTTGTTTGAGTCCAATATGGGAAGAGCGTTTAATTTGTTATCCCATATAATATTGTTGGCTTCCTTAAGGGTGGTACCCTCGGGAGCGTATATTATTTTGTCGATAGGAGTCATAAACTCTGAGACTTTGGTATCTTTGGGCATTCTGCTTATTCTGTAATCTCTGCTGGTAACTATACCTATAAGCTTACCGTTTTCCGTACCGTCCTCCGTTACGGATACGGTAGAGTGACCCGTTTTCTCCTTAAGAGCCAAAATGTCCGCAAGAGTCTGGTCGGGTCTTATGTTGGAGTCGCTCTTTACAAAGCCCGCTTTGTAGCTTTTTACCCTCTTTACCATCTCCGCCTGATCTTCTACACTTTGAGAACCGTATATAAAGGATATTCCGCCCTCCTTAGCCAGTGCTATAGCCATCTTGTCGTCGGATACGGACTGCATTATAGCCGACACCAAGGGTATATTCATGGAAAGAGAAGGTTCCTCTCCCTTTTTAAACTTTACAACAGGTGTTTTAAGTGATACATTTGCGGGAATACACTGTGCCGATGAATAACCGGGTACAAGTAAGTATTCGCTAAAGGTATGTGAAGGTTCTTCAAAGTAATATGCCATTTCTTTTTCCTCCCTAAGTATATAAACGAAATTAAAAAGTATTTAGTAATGATAACATAAAGCCCCGAAATTTTCAATAGAAAATATAGTTAAAAAAAGCATTAAAAAGATAAAAATTTCATGTAAAAAATCCCTTCCTATATTTTTATATTTTATCGACTGCATCCTTTTCCGGTCCCAAACCGCTCAAAAATTCTCTTTTCATTTCTTTCATCCTTTCTACGCTTTTTTACAAGGTCGCACCTTTCTTGGATATTCCTTTCTCAGCACAAAACCCCCACCAATAGGCAGGGGTTCCGAAAAAAGAAAGGAGTAGTAATAGATAGCCTTTTTACGTCTTGCTAAGGACAAATATGTCCGCACCAAAACCACCGCTCCGCCCTATTTCATTACTTTTTGGCTGTCTCGGGTTTGGTTTGTTTTTTTTTGGGGATCGTTTTACACTCCCGGAATTATATCCATAGCTTTTTTTATTGCTTTGTACGCTTTTTCCATAATTGTATTTTCTTCTATGAACAATATACCTTTTTCGCTGATTTTGAAATTATTTTCAAAAAACACATAAAGCTCTCCGTTCATTGCGTAAGACGCTTTTAAGCCCCTTATATATCCGTTGACATACAGCTCTTCGAGTATGTACTTAAAATATCCCTCGTTTATGCAATAGCTTTCAGCGTTAAGAATGTTGTATGTATCAGGATATTTTCCGTCTTTTAAGCACTTGTACATATAAGCGAGTATCTTGTACACTATTACGAAATAATTATCTTTTGCCATTTGGTTCACCTCTCTTTTCTCTCTTTAACTCTTCCGCTACAACATCCTTAAGCTCGACATGAACATAACCAAACGGTATTCCGTTATCCCTTAGCTTCTGCTCAAATTCTTTCTTAAGGATATCACACTTTTCTTGGTTTTCCATATTTGTCTTACAGAGTATGTCGTAGTATTGTTCAATCATATTTTTCTGTGTTAAAAAAGCACCTACTTCTCTGTAAGTGCTTAATCTTCTACGATTTCAAAGTTTTCGGGAGGATATAAATAATCCTCTCCCGAATCGTCCAGTATCCTGTACCATTTCTTTTCTACAGATATTACATCGTATATCTTGTTTTTAGTAAGCGTTAAATTGATACTTTTCCCTATCCATCTAACCTTCATCATCTACCCACCTCTTTACCTTAAACTTCACTTTACCTAAACCTTCTTTTTGAAACCAGTGTATTTCCGCTTTTTCAGAGCTTCCATATACATCCAAATTTGCAATACCTTTGCAATGTTGCCAACCCTTTTTATCAGTGTTATACTCTCTTGCTAATCCTTCAACAACTTCCTCTCTAAGCTTTGTTTTAACTCCATGACCCGCAAATACTTCCGAATTTTGAATTTTAGTACCTTCAACTATGTGGTAAATATCACCCGTTTCTAAATCCTTAATATCATAATTATTCGCTCTTGCACCTACAGATCTAAATATCTGAGTATCGGGTTGATTTAATGTGTCAGGTAAATTGATTATACCACTTCCCCCACCATTTTCAACCCCCAAATTCTTAAGCCTTTCCACATCCTCCTTGGTGGGCTTCGGTGGCTCTATCTTCTTCCTTGCTTCAATCTCTTCCTCTGTTGCCCACTGCTTTGTATGTACATTTTGGCTCTTTCCGTCTACCACGTACTCCACAACACAATCGCAATTTGCGTGTCTTCTGTATATGTCTTTAGGCTCTTGCCCGTATTCGTATTTGCCCGCTTTGTTTGTGCACCACTCGCAACATTTCCCTGTTGTGGTTCTTATAATATAAGCCTTTACACCGCTATCGCCTACGAACTCTGCATTCTTCTTTACGCTTTCGTCATTTACGGCTTGTGAGTAGTTTACAAGGCTGTTTTCGGTGCTTTTTTTAACGTTTTCATATTTTGGAGCATTGGAAGCATGCTTTACAATGCCGTCGATTTTATTTTTGTCTATCGGCACATCTATGCCGTTTAAGTTCAGACCTTCTTTTTGGGCTGTGGTTTTTGCTACCTCTTTTGATACCGTATTTATCAGCTCATGATTTTTCTTGAGCAAGGGAGGAAATATTTTTTCGGCTATATTGCGGTACATTCTTTCATCCGGCAAAGTATCCGGCTGTACATTTTCGGAAAAAGCCCTCTTTAACTCGTTTCCCACCTCTGTGGCAAAGGCCGCGCTGTCTGCTCCGGTGCCTTTACCCGCTCCCACTTTGCTAACTATAGAGGCTATATTCTTATTGTGGGTGTAGCCTTCTCGGAAACTGTTTTGTATTCTGATATTTATAAACAACTCTACTATATTTTGATTTATGGAATTAGTCATAGATCCAAATATATTTATACCCAAAATAAAAAAAGCCCTTGACAAAAAAAGAGGTATGTGCTATCTTATATTTAGTAATTAGCACTCGTACTCGTTGAGTGCTAACAACAGAAAGGCAAGTGATGGAATTGCTTTTAAATGAGAGAAAAATAAAAATACTTGAGGCAATAATCACAGACTATATTGCTACGGCGGAGCCTATAGGTTCAAGGACGATAGCCAAAAAATATAATCTGGGTATATCTCCTGCCACCATAAGAAACGAAATGAGCGATCTTGAGGAGTTGGGACTTATAGAACAGCCTCACACCTCTGCGGGAAGAGTTCCCTCGGATAAAGGTTACAGAATGTATGTGGACAATATGATGCATTCAAGAGACCTGACGGATGAGGAGATAAACTTTATAAAAAATGCCATTTCCTTTAATGTGGGGCAGATAGACTATCTTATGCAGCAAACCGCAAAGGCACTTTCCATGCTTACAAACTACACCACCATAGTGACAGAGCCTACGGGAAGTTCACTAAAGCTTAAACACATACAACTTGTGCCTATAGACTCAAAGTCGGTGGTAGCTGTAATGATAACAGATGACAAAGCCGTAAAAAACAAGGTGCTTACAGCGGAAACGGTGCCTACCCCCGACATTTTAAATGCCCTGTCTTTGGATATAAATGCGGTGGTAAGCGGCAGAACAACAGATGAAATGAGTAAAGAAAAAATCAGCTCTGTTTTGAACAAATACCCTCTTTACTCATCCCTTATAACAGATGTGTTCAAAGCGGTCATATCTCTGTTGCAAAACTCCAAGGATGTACACATGTACACCAGCGGTATGAGAAACCTGTTAGGCTTTCCCGAGTTCAGCAATGCCGAAAAAGCTCAAAATATATTTAAGGCACTTGAAGAGAAAGACTTGCTTATAACACTGTTGGGAGATGAAAAAAATGTTGACAAGATACAAATTCTCATCGGTGGCGAAAACAATATGCAGGAACTTAAGGATTGTTCCATAGTGCGAGCGAACTACAAAGTAGGTTCAAGCTCGGTTGGGCGTATAGGTATAATAGGTCCCACAAGAATGAACTACACCCGCACGGTTTCGGTCCTAAGCTCCATAATAGGAAAAATGAACAGTATTATGGCAAACATAACAGATGACGGAGGTTTTGATGAGTAGAGAAAACACGGATGAAATAAAAGAAAAGTTTTCCGAAGAAGTAACAAATGAGGAAACAAAAGAAGAGATAAGCGAAGAGACCTCTTGCGAGGAAGGTGCTTCCCAAGAAGAAGGCGAGGCTTCAAAAGAGCCTACCATAGAAGAAGAGCTTGAAAAGGCAAAGCAAGAGGCAAAAGACAACTGGGATAAATATTTAAGACAATATGCGGAGTTTCAAAACTACAGAAGCCGCACAGACAAGGAAAAAAGCGAAATGTACTCCAACGGTGTAAGAAGTACTGTGGAAAAGCTTCTTCCTCTTATAGACAACTTTGAAAGAGCCCTTGACTCTTTTGAAAATAAAGAAAGCGCCGACTACGAAGGTGTGGAGAAAATGCACAAGCAGTTTCTTACCCTTTTGGAGGAGCTGGGTGTGAAGGAGATCCCCGCAGAGGGTGAGAGCTTCGACCCTAATCTTCATGCAGCTGTAATGCATATTGAAGATGAAAAATACGATACAAATGTTGTAGCCGAGGTTTTCCAAAAAGGATACAAACACGGCGATAAGGTCATAAGACCTTCAATGGTAAAGGTTGCAAATTAAGCAGATTAAACTAAAAAAGGAGACATTACAATGAGTAAAATAATAGGAATTGACTTAGGTACCACAAATTCATGTGTAGCTGTTATGGAAGGTGGAAAGCCCGTTGTTATCGCAAATGCAGAGGGCGAGAGAACAACTCCTTCTATCGTTGCTTTCACACAATCGGGCGAAAGACTTGTAGGTGAGACAGCTAAAAGACAGGCTGTAACAAATGTTAAAGGCACCGTAGCCTCCATAAAAAGACACATGGGCGAAGATTACAGATTTGAGCATGACGGAAAGGCTTACTCCCCTCAGGAAATTTCCGCTATGATACTTTCAAAGCTTAAAAAGGATGCGGAAGCTTACCTTGGCGAAACGGTATCCGAGGCTGTTATAACAGTTCCCGCTTACTTTACAGACCCTCAGAGACAGGCTACAAAGGATGCAGGTAAGATCGCAGGTCTTGATGTTAAGAGAATCATAAACGAGCCTACCTCCGCAGCTTTAGCCTACGGCCTTGATAACGGTCAGGAACAGACTATAATGGTGTATGACCTTGGTGGCGGCACCTTCGATGTTTCCATAATAGAAATAGGTGACGGTACTATAGAGGTCGTGGCAACAAGCGGTAACAACCACTTAGGTGGCGATGATTTCGATAAGAGGGTTATGGACTACCTCGTTGAGGAGTTTAAAAAGTCCAACGGTATAGACCTCTCCAACGACCAGCTTGCTATGCAGAGACTTAAGGAAGCTGCCGAAAAGGCTAAGAAAGAGCTTTCAAGCTCCACTACCACAAATGTAAACCTTCCCTACATTACAGCAGATGCCACAGGTCCCAAGCACCTTGATGTAACATTATCAAGAGCAAAGTTTGACGAGCTCACCCACGACCTTGTGGATGCGACCATAGTTCCCGTACAGAACGCTTTAAAGGATGCAGACCTTTCAGCAAGCGACCTTGACAAGGTACTTCTTGTAGGTGGTTCCACAAGAATACCTGCCGTACAGGATGCGGTAAAGAAGATAACGGGCAAAGACCCCTTCAAGGGTATCAACCCCGATGAGTGTGTTGCTATAGGTGCTTGTGTACAGGGTAATACCCTTGCAACAGGTTCAAACGACATACTTCTTCTTGATGTAACACCTCTTACACTTTCCATAGAGACAGCAGGCGGTGTGGCTACAGCCCTTGTTGCAAGAAACACCACCATACCTACAAGCAAAAAGCAGGTATTCTCCACATACGAGGATAACCAGACAGCCGTAGATATAAATGTTGTACAGGGTGAAAGACCTCTTGCAAGAGACAACAAGAGCCTTGGACGTTTCCGTCTTGACGGTATCGCTCCCGCTCCCAGAGGTATCCCTCAGATAGAAGTTTCCTTCGATATCGATGCAAACGGTATAACAAAGGTAACAGCTAAGGACCTTGGTACGGGCAAAGAGCAGAATATCACCATCACCTCCAGCACAAACTTAAGTGATGAAGAAGTGGATAGGGCTGTAAAGGATGCGGAAAGATACGCAGAGCAGGATAAGAAGAGAAAAGAAGCCGTTGATGTAAAGAACGAAGCCGATTCCCTTGTTTTCCAGACAAAGAAGCTTATTGACGAGCTTGGCGACAAGATAAGCGAAGAAGATAAGGCAAGCATCAACGCTAAAGTTGAGAACCTTGAAAAGGTAAACGATAAACTCACGGCAGAAAATATGAGCGAAACCGATGTTGCTACATTAAAAACAGCTTGTGAGGATCTTAACAAGACAGTACAGGAATTCTCCACAAAGCTTTACCAAGCAGCACAGGCAGCAGGCATAAATCCCGAGGATATGGCTAAGGCTGCAGGCGCAGGTGCAAATGCAAATGCAGGCGACGGAGAAGTAGTAGACTGATAAAACACATGGGGGTGTGAAGTATCACACCCCGGCAAAAATGAGATTTTTGCCGATAAACAGCCGTTCTGCGCACCTCTTTAGGGAGGCAAAAGCACTTTTGACTATCGTCAAAAGCCACCCTATGGGTGTCCCGATTACTTTTTTCGGGTGCACAACTTGTCCGTCTGCAAGGTATGAAAAACAAAAAAATCGAAAGGGTTTTCGATTTTTTTGTTTTTCTCCTCATTCGAGCAAAGCCCGAACATCAACCGCAAAGATAGATGCGGACAATTGCGTAGCAATTGGCTTTTGGCTATGCCAAAAGTTGTGAACTGCGGATTTAAAGTCTGCCGACGGCGATAATGTTCATAAGGGCACCTCTAAAAACTCATAAATCGTAAAATTGGCTATCTTGCAAAGGTTAGTCGTCAATGTCTCTCACCAATGCTCTACATTGGCTTCGAGCCATTTCCTAGTCCTCGAACAAATATCTAAATTTTACTTCAATAGCACTTTTTAGAGGTACCCATAAATTGTATAAACAAGGGTTGTGGGATAGCATATTTTGGTTTTTTCACAACTCTCTGTGAAGGGAAAATGAATATGGCATCTAAAAGAGATTATTACGAAGTCTTGGGAATAGACAAAAGTGCTTCGGCTGCCGATATTAAAAGGGCATACAGAAAACTTGCCAAAAAATATCATCCCGATTTTAACCCGGGGGATAAAGAGGCGGAAGAGAAATTTAAAGAAGTAAACGAAGCAAACGAAATTTTAAGTGACGAGCAAAAAAGAGCCGCTTACGACCAGTACGGCCATGCCGCCTTTGATGCCGCAGGCAATACGAGTGGCGGAGCAGGTGGTTTCGGATTTGATATGGGTGACATATTCTCCAGCGTATTCGGAGGCGGCGGTTTCGGAGGCTTTGGAGATATTTTCGGTTCGGGGTCTTCAAGAAGGAGTAACGGTCCCAGAAGAGGCGCCGACAATCAAATGAACACCTCCATATCCTTCGAAGAGTCTATGTTCGGTTGTAAGAAGACCATAAATATACCCGTATACGACACCTGTCCCGATTGCGGTGGTAACGGAGCCAAGAAAGGCACCTACCCCGAGACCTGTAGAAGGTGCGGCGGTACGGGACAAGAACAAACGACAAGACAAACCCCCTTTGGTGTTATAAGAAGTGCTACCACCTGTTCGGAGTGTCACGGTCAAGGTAAGATCATAAAAGAAAAATGTCCTACCTGTGGCGGTAACGGCCATATAAGAGTAAACAAGGATGTTACCTTGGATATACCCAAGGGTATAAGCCACGGTCAAAGTATAAGAAAAACAGGCCTTGGCTCCGCAGGTGAAAACGGAGGCCCTAACGGTGACCTCTACATAAAGATAAACGTTATGCCAAGCGACATATACACCCGCCACGGCAACGACCTGTATGTAAACTTTGAGATATCCATGGTAGATGCCGCTCTTGGTGCGGATATAAAGATACCCACCATAGACGGCGAAAAGGAATACACCGTAAAACCCGGCACACAACCCGACTATCAGGTAACTTTCAGAAACAAGGGTGCATACGATGTGCACAACCCCAACATAAGAGGAAACGAGATAGTCACCCTTAAGGTAGTTGTCCCCAAAAAACTCACCGAAAGACAGAAAGAACTCTTAAATGAATTTAAAACCGGAGAGCCTAAAAAGAAAAAAGGATTTTTCGGAAAGTGATTTAAAAGCGTTTACGGGCAAACCGTAAACGCTTTTTGTGTAGCCACACAATGGGAAATTACAATATTACCACAAGGGTACCTCTAAAAAGTGCTATTGAAGTAAAATTGAGATAGCTTGTTCGAGGACTAGGAAATGGCTCGAAGCCAATGTAGAGCATTGGTGAGAGACATTGACGACGTACTCGGGCAAGATAGCCAATTTTACGATTTAT
>JAFSVK010000001.1 GCA_017444985.1 Bacillota bacterium | reverse complement strand
ATCATATATCTTATGTAATAGCAATAGTTTTAGAAAAATTAACCAATATTTTATTATTTCTTTTTTCGACAAAAAATCTTTCTGAGAAAATGTTGCGATTTTTCTGAAGCAAGCGCCTCATCAGAGAGCTGCTTATTGCCCTCAATTATTTTTTCAGCCAAAGCCTTTTGTTTATCTGCAGCTTGTCCGGCAGACAAGGCCGCTTGACTTTCTGCTAATTTATTTAATGTTTCAAGAAGCTGTTTATCTTTTTCCCGGTTATGCTCTCTTTCTTTTTCAAGCTCCGCCTGCAACTTCTCCACTTGCCCCCTTAAAAATACTACTTCGCTATCCTCCGGAGGTGTAAACGAGGGTGTAAACGAACCGTCAACCGTTGACGACAACTTATCATCAACTTGTTTACGGTCATTTTTCAAAAATGCCTGTTTTATAAGATTTTCACCGTCAACTGATATGTAAACGACACCGTCAACCGTTGACGTAAACGGCTGTAAAGCTGTTGACAGTTCCTTACTCTTTCTTTTTTGATGAACAGCTTGCTTTGATACACCAAGTTCATCAGCAATTTGTTTTACAGTTTTACTCATAATTACACCTATTCCTCTGACTCATCACTATTTATATTTTCACCGGCATTTATTCTTGCAATATCTTTAAGAAATTCATCTCCATCTTGAGGGAAGTCTATCAGAGCCGTTGTATATACTCTTACTTTTTCTTTTCCCTCATCTTCTCCATAAAAACCTTTGGATTGAATAAATTTAATACCGTGCATTTGCATATACTCCATAGACTTTACAATGCTTCCCTTTGTCCCCTCTAATCGCATACCAACCGTAAGATGAGCCATAACACACACTCCTAATATTATTTTATTTTTTTAATTCACCTAAAATATAATCGCTTAATTTCTGTGACGGTGTTATTTTAACTGCAATATGACCGTCACGCTCAAGCTGTTCCAAGCGCTCGGCTCGCAGACGTTCCTGCTGCAGCTCGGCAACTATTTCATCATAGTATTTAATAACCGTATTTCTATCTGCTCCCACAGCTCTTGCTATTGCTGCCTTTTTTGTTATACCCGGATTTTCTCTCATATACTCCATTATAACATTCTTTTTACTTTTTCTGCCGTTCCCAGCTCTCCAATTCACATTGCCATTTATTTCATCACGCACAAAATTCATCAGCTTAACGTGTTCAGCCTGTTTTCTGCCGTTTCTTTTATTTTTTTCAATCTGCAGACCGGACAATTTTGCAATATCATCTCTTGGGAATGTAACATAGTCCTCATTATACATTTCCAAAGCACATTTTACATCATCTTCGGTAAATCGGTTTATATCCTCAATACTCATATCGTCATAAACTTCTAAAAGAGAATAAGCATCCCTCATCAGCTCGCCTTCTTCGATACAACATTTTTTTGCATATATAGCCAATGTCATTATACCATAAAATCTATGACCGACTTTTATTTCAGTTTTAATTCGATTAAGCCACCAATCATATAAATCTCTTTTTATAGTCCATCTGCCCCGGCGCTCTTTTCTTACTATCCGCTTTTCATACCAATCAGGATATTTTTCTTTTGCCTCCTCGATTGATAACCGGCTTTTCATCATAATACTTTTAACGTGCTGCTGTTCTCCGTTTGAATCAGGAATAAAAGTTAAAAGTTCATCTAAAGAAATTCTATCTCCAACCGAATAAGCAACAACAGGGTATTTTTCTCCCAATTTGGTACACGTTCCAATCACTCTGAAACCCTGCATTATTCCCTGCATTTGCGGTTCTTTAATCGTAGAAGTAAACCTATTCCATATCTGCCGAGTCAAAGCATATTTCAACTCTTTCATATACAACTGATTTTGCGGATACATAGGAACAGGCTCATCCAAAACATAATATAAATGCAACCCGGTACCACTATTTACGACAAAGGTAGCCTTTGGCAAAATATCTTTATCCATCTGATGAAGCACGTCCCGGAGCTGCGGCATATCTACACCATCAAGGTCAAACACCAAAGCATACAAATACCGAGCGTTTTTAGCATTTCGCTGTTTTCCGTAATACGAAATTGGAGACATAATAGTAAATTCAGACTTGTTAAGCTCATTCAACTCTTCGAGATTATCCGTAATTGTATATCTTTTCCCTTTACCATTTCTTTTAAGCTCAACCGCAATACCGTTTTCTTTATACTTTTTTTCAATCGTCACAGCAATAGCATTAGGTTTATTATCTTCATAGTGTCCTTTTCGCTCAAAAGCTCCTTCAGGAAATATGTATCTATAAAAATCATACGGCTCAATCTGCTCATAAAACTGATTAAGCAACGCATTTTTATTTATATATAAAAATCTTTGTTGTTTTAACAATTCAGACCTATCAGACAGCATAAAAACACCTCCCAACAATAAAGGGGGAAAAGGGAGAGCAAAAAAGCGGTCGCTTACGCTCCCTTAAAGAAAAAGTCACCTCTCCCTTTTCCCCCTCGCTCCACCTATGGAAAGCGTGGAAAACTCCGCTGGAGTTTACGCACCCTTACCACAGGTTACGCTCACCCCCATATTCCTCTCCGACTTTTTCCATAGATTTATAAAAAATATTTTTTTATTTTTTTTAGTAGCCCTAAAGGGCTATACGGGGCATATATTATCAATGAATTTTTTCAGCACTTTTATAATACCATAAATTTTCTCAAAATACAATATATTGTGATAAATTTTATTATCCCCACAAAAATATTTTTTATAAATCTATAAAATACCATTGACAAATCCGCAAAAATCGGATATACTATGTATATACTAATAATGGAGGTGTTCTAAATGACAACAACCATTCAGAAGTGGGGCAATAGTCAAGGGATCAGAATCCCAAAGTTTCTGCTCGATGCAGTTCAATGGAGTGACGATGAGCAGCTTGTATTAAGCGCCGACAAAAACAAAATCATAATTGAAAAAGCAGAGCCAAGAAAAAACATCATGGAACTTTTTGCTAATTTTGACGGCGAATATGTTCCGGTTGAAATGGATTGGGGACAGCCGGTAGGAGAAGAAGTATGGTAAGTCAAGGAGATATTATAAAAGTCAGCTTTGATCCCCAAAAAGGACACGAACAAGCTGGCTACCGCCCGGCAGTAGTAGTAAGCAATGATTTTTTCAATCAGAAAACCAATCTTGCTATAATTTGCCCCATAACAAACACAAACAATAAATTCCCTTTGCATATCCCTTTAGATAACAGAACGCAGACAACCGGTGTTATTTTATGTGAACACGTCAAGGCATTAGATCTTAATGCAAGACCGCACACGGTTGTGGAGCAGCTCCCAAAGGAGATTTTGACAAAGGTAATAAATGTTGTGTTTTCAGAAATCGAACAAATTTAGAAACAAAAGCGGCTGTTACAGGCCGCTTTTGTTCGTTTTAAGCCTGTTTAATATAAAACCCCACACGATCGCCTTAAAAACGATTTAAGAGCCGTTTTTGAGCCTCTGGCAACCATCAACACATACGCATATCTTTCGGAACGCAAGATAACGGTTTTGTGTGATAAAAGGCTATTTCCCAATATCCCAATCGAAAATTCATTCTTAACTTTCTTTCAAGCATAACATTGTATTTTTTATGAATTTTTGACCATTCATTATCTTCTATCATAGCAGCATAGCCGTTTGAATAACCGGCAGTAATTCCTATTTTTGAAATAAAAAATTGTCCGTTTTCATCTTTTACAAATAATTCATCAATTATCTGCTTTCTTGCCTGTTCCTCTGTAAAATCTATCGTGTACGGACTCTGCAGAACCGTCTCCCATAAAACAATTTTATGGTTTTTTCTGTTTATTCTGAAAGTATAATCTTTTTCTGATGAAGAGCATACAACATACCCTGTATGCTCCTTTTTTGGTTTTAATTTTCTGTCGGCGTTCGCACGTTCCCGGTTAATTCTCAAAAGATTTTCATTCAGCCCACGTTGGTATTCGATTTCAGCATTTGCTGCAGCAAGCTCCTGTTTAATCTTTTCCACTTGCTCATCAGCAGCTTTGTATGCCTCATTTATTTCTCTTTTTGCTTCAACATTTGCTCTATCTATATTTTTTCGGGCTTTTTCTTCTGCTTCACTTTTCCCGGCTTTTGCTACCCTTAATTCTGTTTCTTGGTTGTTATATTCTTTCCTGGTTAATATCACATATTCCCATTCAGAGCTTGAATATCCCCCTTGCACTTCTTTATATCCGCCAAAGGGTGTTTTTTTAACATATTCAGACATTTCCGCACCCCCTTACAATCCTCTAAGGTAATTTGTAGCAAAAACTTCTGCTCTATTATGTCCGAGAGCTTTACTGCACATTGTCATCGCAGCTCTATCAAGTTTTCTCTTTACCTCGTCCTTTCTGCAGGTGTAAACATCACTTTGATATTTTCTTCCTGTTCCCTTGTTAATTTTATCATACGGAATATCTTTAATATCCCTTGCATGAGCTTTATACACCGCAGTTGCATACTCGGCTCTGTAACCGTGTATGTCGGCAGCTCCGTGTATATGCTCCCACACCTTTTTTTCTTCCGGTGTTTTTATAATTCTGTCGGCAATCTGCTTCTGATGTTCTCCGATAATCGGGCTATATCGTTCTCTGCCACCCTTGCCTATACCTTTTCGGATATGCACATAATATTCTTCCTCAAAGTATCTTGTATCTTTCAAAATTCCTAACTGCTTCTCATCGGCGGCCGTTCGCTTGTCCTCTGGTATGCTCTCCAGCTTTGTTATTTCCGCCTCGATTTCGGTTTTGGTTATTATATCCCCACCCTTAATCGAGGACAGCTCACATCTCCTCAAGCCTGTTCCCTTACAGAATTTCACAAGCTCATCATTGTTTTTTTCTGAAAAATGATGGTCTCTCTTTGCCGTTCCTCTGCTCCTCTTTATATCTTCCCTGTGTCGTTTCGGAGGCTGATAATAATTTTCATCATCGGGACTAATGCCATAGAGCTTACCCAACGCTTTCGCCTCAAGGTGCATTGTCGAAGCTGACAACCCCTCTGCCTCTCTTTTCTGCAACCACTCATTTACATATTTTTTTGCACTTTTTAATGTTGTGCATTTCAGATCGGTTTCCTGCACGTACTTAATAAAATATTTTATATGTTTCCAATAACTCTTGTAGGTGTTAAAGGAAAATATTTTGTCTTTCTCCGTTCCGTTCTTCATAGCCTCTTTTTTGCTTTCGCCAAAGGCTTGCATACTTGTCAATTTATCGTATGCTTGCTGATGAAGAGTTTTAGAATAAGCTTTGTTTTTTCTTCCCATCAGAAAAACCTCCTTTCTCTGATGTTCAAATGGTGTTAAAGCTAAAGCCGCCTCCTGCAAGAATTAAATTCTCTGCATTCAGCAAAATACACTTTTTAAGGTCTTATGTGTGACCGGTTTGGAATTAAATTCCGACACTTTTTCTTCTTGCTTATGTGTGCAGCCTTATTTATTATTTTAATCACTTTCTACGGCAGTTAAGGTTCTGTCGGCTTTTTGTAGAGTACAGCATCTCTCCGGCAATTTGTCAGTATGTCCGGCTACATTCAACGATACGTTTGCTTACAATGTGCTTTCAAAAGATTACTTACACAAAGGTCAATGATACATTTTTTCAATTCACAAGGTTACTGCGACAAGCCTATGTATCATATAGGTGTATCAAACCTAAACGGCTTCTACATTATAAAATAATGTACCTCCGGCAATTTCCCGGAACGCTCTGAGCCTAAACACTATTTACCCTCGCTCAGACGAGCCTCTTTTTCATTTTCTATTATACCATACCCGAAAATGTTTGTCAACATATTACACTAAATCTATAACATAACGGTTTACCCGTACACGATATGCGCATACGGGTAAACCGTTATGGCAAAAAAAATAGAGGTCGGCGAATATTGCCGACCTCTATTTTTTTATGTTATGGTCTGTGATCAATGTTGAATGATTCGGTGTCTGACCCCGTTGTATAACTTACAGTTACATTTTCAGGAGATACTTCCCATGCCTGATTTACAAGACTAGAAGACATTCCCCAGTTTTCATATGTAGAGGTATTTCTATTATACCGAAAGACAGCGTAAGTATGTAAGGGATATTGCCGTGCGTCTGAATCTCTCCGAGGGAGATATGCCAGACTTCACGAACTACCACGAAACGGACAACTGGATAAAGCTACATAAGGACTTAT
>JAFSVK010000008.1 GCA_017444985.1 Bacillota bacterium | reverse complement strand
GAAGTAAAATTGAGATAGCTTGTTCGAAGACTAGGAAATGGCTCGAAGCCAATGTAGAGCATTGGTGAGAGACATTGACGACGTATTCGGGCAAGATAGCCAATTTTACGATTTATGAGTTTTTAGAGGTGCCCTTTACTTAATTGAAAAGAATCAGGCCTCTTAAGCACGTTTGCAGCTTGATTGCTTAAAAAAGCGACTCTGTTTTCAAATACAACAGCGGCTTTCTCTTCATCGGTCAAAGCTGTGGCGTAGGCATTTTCATAGTCTGCTGTTGAAAGATATTCATCTATTTTCTTGCCTCTTGTATCAACTATCATTTCAGCCGAATTACTGTATCCTTCGCATAGATTAAAGTGTGACAGTGCATCTGTGTAGTTTTCTTCTTCATATTCCAAGTTCACCCGAAGTTACACCTGAAACATAAGTAAATAAGCCGATTATGTACAACATTATAAAGCACGATCTGCCCAAATATCAAGTATATGAGGTTTAATGTAAAAACTCTATCCCTTTCGTAGCAGATGTAATTCTGTTATACAGGGAATTTTTAAATTATTTGAAATAAAAATGGCGGAAAAACATACAAATTTAGCTTGATTGTAACATAGTTTAAATTTAATTACAGCAGATTTATTAATTTTTTTGTTGACAATTTATATATTTTTTTTAAATTAAACCATAGTAATATTTCGGAAATGTTTTTGAAATAATACGGCAATATAAAAACATAAAAATTGCAAAAATATTTGAAAAAGGGGTTGACAGCTTATGCCGATTAGTGTATTCTCAAGCAAGCAAGCAAGCAAGCAAGCGGCATAACTATGCCCTTTTCACAGGTAAATAGCAATATATCAAAAGCACACTCTTTAGAATGAAAAACGTCTATTAGGGTGTGCTTTTATTGTTTTGAAACATTTTCGGAAATAAAAAACATAATTTCATAAAAGAAAGGAGCAAACATTATGAAGTTTAAAAAAGCAATGGCATTTGCACTCACAGGAGCATTAACGGCAGGAGCGGTTTGCAGCGGAGTGTTTGCAGACAACAATCAGACAACGGTCAAACTTACGGTTGCGGAAAAGTACGATACGGACTATGTAATGACTATTCCTGCCGATCTTACAGTTGAAAACAATGGCTTTAACGCATTGAGCGGTTTAAAGGTTGAACACAAGAGCGGACTTGAAACAACATTCAATCCCAACAGCAAGGTAACTGTTTCAGCAACGTCTACAAACGGCTGGCAGTTAAAGGCAGAGGGTATTGACAGTGGTATCGGCTACACTTTAAAATCTGCGGCAGATGATACGGATGCAACAACGACTTGGGAATTTACGTCTGATGAAGTAAACGCAGACGGTGGCAAAACAAAGGCTCTTGGTGTTGATGTAGATAACTATGACGATGCAGATGCAGGCGAATACACCGATACTATAACCTTTACGGCGAGTGTAGTGTCAGTCACAAAAAAACTTACGCTTACAGGTACTTTTGTTGATGGCAGCGACTTTGTAACAAAATCTCTTGAGATCGAGTATACCGACAATGATACATGGAAAGACATTGCAGAACGATATGATGAGGTAAGTCTTCTGGATCGTTCTTTTGGACCGGAGGGTAAAGTCGTCATGTTTTGGAATAATATGAGCCCGGGCGTGTATGGTTGTTAACTCAAAAGTAACGAATCTACTTATAACTATAATTTAGTAAGTATTAATGATAAGGTTTCTGCTTACAGTTCTTACTATTTGCAGGAATGACAGAAGTTTTCAGATGATATGTGTTTTTGCCCCGCCGAGTGTCGGTGCGGTTCTGCGAGTGTGATGCTCGGTAGGAACGAGGTACAGAAAGGTCGTGAGCCTATGACCCGAAAACAGAATATCATACTTGCGGCTATTCTTGTACTCTCGCATTATGCAAGTTGTGATAATCAAATATAAAAAACCGTAGGAAAAAGAAACTATGGACAAGAAAAAAATAATAAAAACTATTGCCAATATCGGTATTTTGGCGGTGGTTATGGTTGTCGGGTGATGCCTGCTCGTTCGTTTCAAACAGGAACAAGGACGAGGGCAAGACGAGAATTGCGGGCAATGCCACACAATACGCCGAAGACCGAGATTACAGCGATATTGAAGAAAGCCACAATATAGCCGTACCGGGCTATGAAAAGCTTATTTAATCTTGAACTATCACTTGCTTTATAGTAAAATTAAAGAAAACGCTTTAAGAGGTGATATTATAATGGATAAAAATGAACTTGACTATACCTGTGGACTTTCCGATGATGAATTGACAGAACGTTTTAAGGCATCTATAAAAATAGATAACGAAATACGCAAAATACAAGGCTTACCCATAGCAGGGTATGACGATGAGCAAAAAAAGGCATATATCGAATATCCCGATGGGAGGCGAGAATATGTCGGATAATAAGATACTTTTGCCTGAAGTTATTGTTTTTGCGGGTCCAAACGGCAGCGGTAAATCAACGGTTACAAAAATGGCTAAAACTATCGGTGTATATATAAATGCTGATGATATAAAAAAAGCCAACTTATGTTCGGATCTGGAAGCGGCACAAAAGGCAGAGGAGCTTAGAGAAACGGCAATAAGAAAAAAAACCGATTTTACCTTTGAAACAGTACTTTCCACCGAGAGAAACATAAAATTGCTGCTAAAAGCCAAAGAAAACGGATATTTTATAAGAGGAATTTATGTCCTTACTTCCGACCCAAATATAAATGTCGCAAGAGTAAATGTGCGGGAATTATTGGGCGGACACGGCGTACCCGAAGATAAAATAAAAAGCCGTTATAAAAAAGCACTTCTGTTAATTCCGAAACTTGTTGAGATATGCGACATACTGCATATTTACGATAACACAAAGGAACCTTTCAGAATATTCAAAAAGCGTAAAGATATTTATTACAGATGGAGCAATAAATATTGGACACTTGAAGATATTGAATACCTTACAGGTGTTAAAAATTTTGAAAGTACGGATAAAACCAAAGTAAAATGAACAAAAAAATATTAAAATATGCTGTCAATATTGTAGTTTTGGCGGTGGTTATGGTTGTCGGGTTCTATGTCGGCTCGTTCGTTTCAAACAGGAACAAGGACGAGGGCAAGACGAGAATTGCAGGCAATGCCACACAATACGCCGAAGACCGAGATAACAGCAATATTGAAGAAAGCCCCAATATAGCGTACCGGGCTATGAAAAGCTTGATTTCAAGGCGGGGCAGACGAAACAAACGGTAAAATTATACAACCCAAAGGAAAATACTTGCTACTTCAAAATGAGCCTTGTGCTTGACGGAGAGGTTATCTGGACGAGCGACCTGCTTGAACCGGGTATGGCTTTTGAGGAGATAGAACTTGACAGACCCCTTGATGCGGGCGAGTACAAGGGCGTATTGCTTAAATACGATTGTTTCTCCCTGAAAGACCAACACCAATTCAACGGAGCGGAAATAAAGGTTGATATTGAAGTAAAGTAAACGGAAAGGCGGTTTTATATCTTATGAAAAGCAAATATATGAAACCTGCGGTAATGCTTTGCCTTGCTTTTTCCTGCTTATTGGGTGCGGTAAACTTTGCATCGGCTGACGATATGAAACTTACACTTACAGTCGAGGATACACCGAACGAATATACAATGACTATCCCCGCAAATACGGATATATCCTCTTTTGGATATACCGCACTTG
>JAFSVK010000066.1 GCA_017444985.1 Bacillota bacterium | reverse complement strand
TGTCCCGATTACTTTTTTCGGGTGCACAACTTGCCCGTCTGCAAGGTATAAAAATAAAAAATTCGAAAAGGTTTCGATTTTTTTATTTTTTCCTCATTCGAGCGAAGCCCGAACATCAACCGCAAAGATAGATGCGGACAAGTGCGTAGCAATTGGCTTTTGGCTATGCCAAAAGTTGTGAACTGCGGATTTAAAGTCTGCCGACGGCGATAATGTTTATAAATTGTATGGACAAGGGCTGTGGAAAAGCGTATTTTGTTTTTTCACAGCCCCTTATTTTTTGATTGATTTAATATGGACGGATTTACAACAAAAATAAGAGATTTTATAGTTGCAAACAATATGATATCCTCGGGAGATACTGTTTCGGTAGGAGTTTCGGGAGGGGCGGATTCCCTTGCCATGCTCTATGTTCTAAATGATATAAAAGAGGATATGGGCTTTGATATAAGAGTGGTACACGTTAATCACAATATAAGGGGAAAAGAAGCCTATGATGATGAACTGTTTGTAAAAGAAACTTGCGAAAACTTGAGTGTACCCTTTTATCCTTTCAGCTTCAACGTGGAAGAAAGTGCCAAGAAAAACGGCCTTACGGTGGAGGAGGAGGGGAGAAGGGTAAGGTATCTTGCTTTTTCTTCCGTAGGTGCAAATAAAATAGCCGTAGCTCATAATAAAAATGACAACTGTGAGACCATGCTTATGCGTTTTTTCAGAGGTACGGGTATAAAGGGGTTAGGTGGTATACACCCCGTAAGAGGAAATATCATAAGACCTCTTTTATGTGTTACAAGGAAAGAAATAGAGGATTATTGTCACTGTAAAAATCTAAAATACAGAACAGATTCCACAAATTTGACAGCCGATTATACAAGAAACAAAATAAGACTTGATATTATACCGGAAATTGAAAAGTACTTTAATCCTTCTTTTACGGATACCATGTACAGAAGTGCGGAGATATTCAAAACGGATGAGGAATATATTCTGAAAAATGCCCGTCTTGCCTATAAAAGGTGTATGGATAGAGACGGAGGAATATTTATAGATAAGTTTTTGAAGGAAGATGAGGCTATACAAAGAAGGGTGCTGCGACTTGGCTTTATAAATTTTTCTCCCGACCTTCACGATATTTCCTATGAACATATAAACTCGATATATAGACTTACGGAAAGTGAAAACGGCAAGGTAGTACATCTACCTCATAACTTAAGGGCAAAAAGAGAGTTTGATAAGCTGTATTTTTATGTGGAAGAAAACAATTATTTTGAAAAAGATATAAATATAGAAAATGAGATCTTTGTGGAAAATATAAATAAATATTTTCTTCTTTCGACCCAAAAAAGGGACGGTTATTCCTGTATTATAGATATGGATAAAATAAAAAGCTCTTTTTCTTTTCCGAACTTTAAAATTCGCGCTCCCAAAACGGGAGACAAGATATATTTAAATGGTATCAAGGGCAGAAAATCTCTTAAAAAAATATTCTCCGAAAATAAGATGGGCTATGTTGAAAGATGCTCTACACCTCTTTTGACGGTAGTAGATGAGAACAAAGCAGAGGAAATATTATGGATAGAGGGTTTAAAGACCAACGATATGTACAAGGCGGAAGAAAAAAGCTTAAGAAAAGTATATTTATATGAAAGGCAAAACTATGTCTGATTGGACCCTTAAGAAAAAAAAGATAGATATTAAAACTTTGATGGATGATTGGAATATATCTTTTCCTCTGGCTTGTGTGTTAAGTACAAGAAAAATATCTGATTTTAAAGAAATATCTTCTTTCATAGGTGCGGGGGAAAGTGGATTTGAGGATATAACCGATTTTAAAGATATAAGGCTCTGTTATGAGATTTTGAAAAATGCCATTGAAGAGGGCAAAAAGATATGTATTTACGGAGACTATGACGTTGACGGTGTAATGAGTACGGTCATAATCTACAAAGTACTTACAGAGTTGGGAGCCTATGTAAACTATTTTATACCCGATAGAGTAAAAGATGGGTACGGGCTGAACAAAAGGGCGGTAAAGGATATAAGAGACAGAGGTTATGAAATACTTTTAACCTGTGATAACGGTATAGCCGCTTTGGAAGAAATAGACTATGCCAAATCTATGGGTATGACCACAATTATATTCGACCACCATGAACCTCACACAAAAGATGAAAAGCAGGTGATACCCTCTGCCGATGTTGTGGTGGATGCAAAGGCAGAAGGGTGCGGATATAGTTTTAAGTATATGTGTGCGGCGGGACTTTGCTACAGGATAGCGGAAGGATTTTACAAGTATCTCGGAGCCGAGTTTGAGTCTAAAGATGAAATGCTTTTATTTGCGGGTATAGCCACGGTATGTGACTCGGTGGAGCTTGTAGGGGAAAACAGGACTATAGTTAAAAAAGCTCTTGAGATCGTTAACAAGACAGAGGTAAAAAACATAGGCTTAAGGGCTCTTATAAATCGCTCTGCTTTAAAGGATATAAACGAGTTTCACTTCGGTTTTGTGATAGGACCTTGTATAAATGCTTGCGGTAGGTTGGGAAATGCCAAAACTGCTGTGGAGCTTTTTATAACAAGCGAGCCTATAGTGGCGGAGGAAACGGCAAGAGAGCTTTTTGAACTGAACGAGAAAAGAAAAAAAATAACCGATGAAGGCAGAGAAAGAATAGAAGAGAGTATACTTAAAAGCGATATTAAAAACGATATCGTGACTGTGGTATACGACGATACTTTGCATGAAAGTGTGGCAGGTATAATAGCGGGTAGGTTGAAAGAAGAGTATAACAAGCCCACCTTTGTATTAACGAACGCTCAAGATTGCATAAAGGGATCGGGAAGAAGTATAGAAAACTACAATATGGTATATGAGCTTTCAAAATGCGAAAGTCTCCTGACAAAATACGGCGGTCACGCTATGGCGGCAGGGTTGTCTTTAAAAAAAGAGGATATAGATAAACTTCGCCTTGCCTTGAATAAAAACACTACATTGACACCAAAAGATATCGTTAAAAAATATAGAGCTGAGGGCCTTATAGAACTGAAAGATATTACAGTTAAGGCTGCGGAGGAGATAAAAAGGATGTCTCCCTTCGGGGCTAAAAACGAAAAACCCGTGTTTGTATCAAAGGCGCTCTTTACAAAAAGAATAAGCTTTATGGGAAGTGAAAAACAATATTTCTCTCTTGTGCTTGAGGATAAATATTCAAACAGGATAAGGGCAGTTGACTTTAAAAATGCGCAAATTTTAAGAACTATGCTTAAAGACAAGGGGTATACCGATGAAAATTGCGAGTATGCTCAGCTTTGTCTTGATGTTCTCTACACTTTGGATGTGGATGAATATCGTGAAAAAAAGTCGGCTGTACTTAGGCTTATTGATTTAAGGGAGAGTAGGTATTTATGAAACATAAACAAAAGTATACCATGAATGATCTGCTTGAGATCATGCACATTCTTGCGGCAAAGGACGGTTGTCCTTGGGATAGTGTTCAGACGCATTCCTCACTGAGAAAGTATCTTATAGAAGAAAGCTATGAAGTTGCCGAGGCTATAGATGAAAACAACAGTGAAAACTTAAAGGAAGAATTGGGGGATGTGCTTTTTCAGGTGATATTTCATTCGGAAATAGCAAGTAAAGAAGGAAATTTTGATTTTTCGGAGGTTGTAGACGGACTGTCTCGAAAAATGATATACCGACACCCACATATTTTCGGAAATGAGGATGATAAAAACCTGCAGCTGAGATGGGATGAACTTAAAAGACAAGAAAAGGGTTATCATACTCTTTCCGAGGATATCGCTAAGGTACCTAAGGCATTCCCCTCGCTTATGAAAGCACAAAAAATAAGCAATAAAGTATTAAAGAAAAAATTATCCGATATAAGTGATGAGGATAAGAAAAAAGAAAAGGAAAACACAATATTTAATGAACTTATTGCTGAGATAAATGCAGAAATCAGCAGTTTAAAAGATATAAGAGAAGAAGATGAAAACAAAAAAATGGAAAAGATTGGTAAAATTCTAATCAAAATTACGGATATTTCGTTTTTTTTGCAAATAAATGCCGATTTTTCCTTGACAAATACCCTTGAAACCTTTATAAATAATATCAAGGGTAATGAGTCCGAAGCGCAAATGCTTGAATGAGGATACAGGTATGTTCGGACTATAGTGTTCAACCCATAAAAAAGGAGGAAATAAAATGAACAAAACTGAACTTGTTAAGGCAATTGCAGAGAAAGCAGAATTAACACAGAAGCAGGCAGAGGCAGCTCTTAAGGCTTTCGAGGAATCTGTTAAGGAAACTCTTGTTTCAGGCGGAGACGTTAGATTAGTGGGCTTTGGTACATTCGGTGTATCTCACTATAAGGCTCGTAAGGGTATCAGCCCTCAGGCAGATCGTAAGGAAATTGAAATACCTGCAAAGAATGTTCCCAAGTTCAAGCCCGGTAAGGCTTTAAAGGACGCTTTAAATAAATAATTGAAAACGGCTGTCCATAGGGCAGCCGTTATTTTTAAGGAAAATAAAATGAGACTTGATAAGTATCTTAAAGTAAGCAGAATAATAAAAAGAAGAACTATAGCGAATGAAGCCTGTGACAGCGGCAGAGTCAAGATAAACGACAAGGTGGCTAAGGCATCTCAAGATGTGAAGATAGGCGATATTATAGAAATAGCCTTCGGAAATAATACACTGAAGGTGAAGGTAACAGCAATAAGCGAAGTTGTAAAAAAAGAAAACGCTCGGGATATGTATGAAAATATATAGGAGAGATCTCAATTGGATGAAAAGGAACAGATAGGAACCAGAGAGCAAAAAAATGAATCTCGCAGAGAAAGCAGAAGAAAAAAGGGAAAACTGATTTTCGGCTCATTGTTTTTTCTTGTGGTTGTACTTATACTTTTTGCAATATTTCACCAATACAGAATACGGCTCGATCTAAATTCAAAAGAAGCTGTTATTTCAAAAGAATTGGACAAGGAAAAGGCAGAAAATGCGGCTTTGCAAAAAGAACTCGAAAACGAAAATGCTCCCGAATTTATAGAAAAGATCGCAAGAGAAAAGTTGAATATGGTTAGACCTACCGAAATAGTATTTAACGATGTAAATACTTCGGGAAAACGAATGGAAAAGAATATAGAAAATACTAATAAAAATATAAATGAAAGCGAAGAAATAACTACGGATAATGCAGAAGACAATGCATCCGAAGAAGAGGAGTAATATTATGAAAAAATGCATTTCTTTCTTGACTACGGCGGTACTTACGGCATCTCTTACTATGCCTATAAATACCGTGTTTGCATCGGGCTCTGCCATAATAAAGGCTTATGGCTGGAATGAGTCGATGCATATAGAATGGAATAACGATTCCAATGCGGAAAACGCTGTTGTATCCTATAAGCTTGACGGTAGCAACACATATACACCGATAGACAACGAACTTGTAAGACAGGGAGCAAACGGTGGTGTTGCGGATATCGTGGGTATAAAAAGCGGCACATACGATATTTCCGTAAAAACAGGTGACAACGAGGTGCTTTCCGTAGAGGATATACAAGTGACCGAAAACGATAGGTCGGGTTATTCTCATTTCGGCAAAACAGACGGTATAGGCGGATATAACAATGATGGTACGCCTAAAAGCGATGCGGTCATAGTTTATGTGGATAACAGCAACAAAAATACCGTTACGGCGCAATCAAGAAAAGGTCTTGCAAATATAGTTAAAAATTTGGGAAAAAGCGGTACACCTCTTATAATAAGAGTTATAGGAAAGGTAGACACCCAAACAAGAGACTCCGACGGAAGCAAGAAAACCGATATAAATAACGGTGTTGTAGCTATTGACGGCTTAACTGATTACGCACAATCAAACGATTCCTACTTTAATATGATGGATGTTAGCGACAGTTCCAACATAACGATAGAGGGTATCGGTGAGGATGCGGTCGTAGAAAAGTGGGGTTTTACATTTTCAAAGTGCAGCAGCATAGAAATAAGAAACCTTAAGTTTACAAAATATCCCGAGGATGCTTGTTCTTTCCAGGGAAATACTTCAAAGCCCACATCATATAAAAACTTCTGGGTACATAACAATTATTTTGAAAAGGGCGAAAACAAATACGACTTAACAAGTGAACAGGATAAGGGCGACGGAGATGGTTCTACAGACTTTAAAGGTTGTTCCAATATAACTTATTCCTACAATGTATTTGAAAACTGCCACAAAACCAGTTTACACGGAGGCTCCGACAGTAATCTTCAGTACAACTCCACATGGCATCACAATTACTTTATAAACTGTGGGGCAAGACTTCCTCTTACAAGACAGGTAAACCTTCACTCCTACAACAATTATTTTTACAACTGTAATACGGGTATAGATGCAAGAGCCAGTGCATGGGTGTTTGCGGAAAACAACTACTTTGATTTTGATGCTAAATCCGATGACGTAAAGTGTATCGTAACAAGAACGGGAAGCTACGGATACCCCGTAGTAAAGCTTTACGGTAATGAGTTTGCAAACAGTGCTAAGTATGTGGATAATACAAATACCATAGTAGAGGCAAAATCAAGAGATGAGGTCATAGATGCTTCAAAACTTATATCATCTTCAAATGTCAACAAAAACCTTTATCCCAACTTCGATACAAATGCAACTTATTTCTACTACGATACTGCAAATAAAAAGAGCGATGTGACCTACCTTTCATCTGCTTTGGGTGCAAAGGACGATTGTGCAAGATGCTCGGGAACAATGGCAGAGGGCAAGACCTTAGGTGTTTACTACACGGGCTCCGATGTTGAACCCGATACTCAAACCACAACACAGGCTCAAAACCAAAATGAGACATCAACCACAGAGGCTACCACTACAGAGACTACTACCGAAGCAACCACCGTAAATGTAGTTGATGGGGATGTATATACACTTTTACCCACGGATTTTAACGAGGGTACTTATAACAGCTCTGTTGTTGATAACAGCGGATATTTTACATTAAACGGCGGGGAAAAGGGTGTTACCGTATCTTCAAGCAACATCAATTTAGGCGGAGCGGGTACAATAGAAACAGGCAGAAACATAGCTGTAAATGCTGTTAAGGGTGCTACTATAGCTGTTGAGTTCAATTCATCCGAGGGTCGTGTACTCGTTTTGGCAAACTCCGAGGGACAACAGCTGACATCGGGCACCGCTACGGGAGGAGAAAAGGATAGCTACTCATATACCGTAACGGAGGATGGAACCTACTATTTCTATTCCACAAACAGCGGTATAAAAATAACAAAGATAACACTGACACTTCCCAAAAACAGCACGGTCTTAAAGGGAGATGTAAATAAAGACGGTGCTATAGACAGTAAAGATGCCTCCGTTATTTTACAGATGTCTTCCGGTATCGTTGAAAAAGATGTTGAAAGTGCGGATGTAAACGCAGACGGCTCCGTAGATGCCAAAGATGCAGCCATAATACTTGCATACGCTTCGGGCAACATAAAGGAAATATAATATGTATGCGGCATATACCGAGGACAAAGAAGAAGTAAAAATATTTTTTAATAAACTTTTCAGAGAAGACGTTTTTGACGGCCTTTGTGTAAGAAGTTGTGAAATAACCACCTTGGTAAATTACAACATAGACGGAAAAATAAATAAGCTTTGGGATGAGGATACTCACGAGGATAATTATTGTAAATTAAGAGATATAAAGCAGAATGTATTGTCTCTCATAAAGGGCAAGAAAATGCCCCAAAGTATGAAAATACAGTTTTCCGTACCTACTGCCGGTTGTGAAAAAATACATCCCAATGCAAAGGCTTTGTTTATAAATGTTGTGTTTGAAGAGAATAAGCTTACAATAATATCGGGCTTTAGTGAAAAGGAGTTTTCCATGGACAGAGCGGTGGATCATTATTGGAGCGAATGGCTTAAAAAATTTATGAAAAAGGTCTGTATATTGCAGGATCTATAGGGCACCTCTAAAAACTCATAAATCGTAAAATCAGCTATCTTGTAAAGGTTAGTCGTTAATGTCTCTCACCAATGCTCTACATTGGCTTCGAGTCATTTCCCTGTCCTCGAACAAGCTATCTCAATTTTACTTCAATAGCACTTTTTAGAGGTCCCCTCAATTTTACTTCAATATCAGTTTTTAGAGCTCCCTTATAATTTATTAGCACTCACATAAAGTGAGTGCTAAAAATATCTTGACATTTATAAAAAAAACTCTTATAATCTATATTAGAAATGAAGTAAATTTGTAGAAAAATATAGGAGTTGATATTTATGGAAACTAAAAAAGGAAATTTATCAATAAACAGTGAGAACATTCTTCCCGTAATAAAGAAGTGGCTTTATTCGGACACTGATATTTTTGTAAGGGAACTTGTAAGTAACGGTTGTGATGCCGTAAACAAGTTTAAAAAGCTTGTTGCCATGGGAGAGGCTAAGGCAGAGGAAGAACCGCAATACAGCGTTAAAGTATTCCTTGATGAAGAAAACAAGACAATATCTTTTTCCGATAACGGTATAGGTATGAGTGCGGATGAGATCGTTGAGTATATAGCTCAGATCGCTTTTTCGGGAGCGGGAGATTTCATAAAGAAGTATCAAGAACAAATAGAGGGCGGTAATGACATTATAGGTCATTTCGGTCTCGGATTTTACTCTGCATTTATGGTTGCCGATAAGGTAGAGATAGACTCTTTAAGCTATAAAGAGGGCAGTGAAGCCGCAAAATGGGTATGTGACGGCGGTGTGGAGTATGAGCTCTCAAACGGCACAAGAACCGAAAGAGGTACAACGGTAACTCTTCATGTTTCGGAGGAAAACAAGGATTTCTTAAATTCTTGGAAATTAAGAGAGATACTTACAAAGTATTGCTATTTTATGCCTATAGAGATCTATCTTTCTTCAAGTTCGGAGGAAAAGAGAAAAGAGGAAGAAAAGGCAAAGAAAATAGAAGCCGATAAGGATAAAGACACAGCTCCCGTAATAGAAGAGGAGAAGCCCAAGCCTATAAACGATGTTGCGCCCCTTTGGCTCAAAAAGCCCTCGGAGTGTACCGATGAGGAGTATAAGAGCTTTTATCATAAGGTGTTTACAGACTTTAGCGACCCTTTATTCTGGATACATCTCAATATGGACTACCCCTTCAGACTTAAGGGTATACTCTACTTCCCTAAGATAAAACACGAGCTTGAATCCATAGAAGGTCAGGTAAAATTATACAACAACCAAGTATTTATAGCAGACAATTTGAAAGAGGTCATTCCCGAATACCTTCTTTTGCTTAAAGGAACACTTGACTGTCCCGATCTTCCTTTGAATGTCAGCAGAAGCTTCCTTCAAAATGACGGATATGTAACTAAAATGAGCAAGTATATTGTTAAAAAGGTGGCAGACAAGCTGAACTCTATATTCAAAAAAGACAGAAAAGAGTACGAAGGCTTCTGGGATGATATAAGTCAGTTCATAAAGTACGGCTGTTTAAGAGATGAAGATTTCTACGAGAAGGTAAAAGATTCCTTGCTTCTTAAAACCACGGAAAAGGAATATGTTACAGCCGCTGAGTACATAGATAAAAACTTAAGTAAAAATGATAAGAAAATATTCTATGTTACCGATGAACAGCAACAGTCACAGTATGTGCGTATGTTTAAAGAAAACGATATGCAGGCTGTAATACTTGATACGAAGCTTGATGTTCCCTATATGGGATTTTTGGAAAGCAAGCTGGATGATGTTAAGTTTGTAAGAATAGATTCCGATGTATCGGATATTTTAAAGAGCGATGAAGAGGTAGATGTAGATACGGAAGCTCTTGAAAAGCTTTTTAAGGAGAAGTTGGGTAAGGAAAACCTTAAAATAAAGGTAAGTTCCTTAAAGAGTGAAGGTATCTCCGCTGTAATGGAGCTTGATGAACAATCCAGAAGAATACATGAAATGGGTAAGCTTTACGGCTTTGGCGACGGAACGGCTCCCGAGGAAACCGTTGTACTCAATTCCAAAAACAACGTTATAAAGCTGTTAAATGACATAAAAGATAACAGCGACAGAGCAGAGGAAACAGAGTTGTTGTGTAAGCAGATATACGATCTTGCGGCTATGAGTTATAAGCCTTTGGAAGAAAAGGCTATGACGGAGTTTATTGCCCGTACAAATAAGATCTTGGAGATGCTTGCCGAAAAATAAAGGAAGTTGGTAAATATATGAATATAAAATTTATACCCGTAATATTGCTTAAGGGCATAGTACCTTTTCCGGGAAGCGGATATTCCGTTAGTGTTGACGAGATAGAAGATATCGAGACTGTCAGAGCCGCTATGGGAAGCGGAAACTATCTCTTTCTTGCAAATGCAAAGGTATATGAGGATGGCGTTACAGAGGACAATGTACTCAGAGCGGGTGTTGTCGTAAGAGTAAAAAATGCCATGAGAGGCATTGACGGCTCTGTGAAGGTAAATGTTACGGGCATTGAAAGAGGTTTTATAAGAGCTATAGAAAAGCAGGATAATGTTACCTTCTGCAGCGTAGAGCCCGTAGAAGAGATAAAGGATGCAGACCCCGTAAAGGTATCGGCTTCTTTGGAAATTTTAAAAGAGCTTTTTGAAAAGTATCGTATAACTACTCCCATATCCTCTCCCGCTCTTGCCGCAGAGGTGAAAAACACCAACGATCTCGGCGCGCTTTGCGATAAACTTGCGGATAAGATCGTAAAGGACTTTTCCGATAAGAGAGCTATACTTGAGCAGCTCGATGTTGTGGAGAGAGCTGTTCTCACAATCAGAGCCATGGAAAAAGAAAATGTCAGAGCAAATGTTAAAAATGACATTATACTTAAGGCAAGAGAAAATATGGAGGAGGCACAGAAGGAGTATTTCCTTAAGGAAGAACTCAGAGCCATAAATGACGAGCTTGGAGACAAGAGTGGCATAGGCGAAGAAATAGAAGAGTTCAGAAGCCGTGCCTCGGAGAAAAATATGCCCGAATATGCTCTTGATAAGCTTGAAAAAGAGTACGAAAGGCTTCAAAGAGGCAACCAGATATCTCAGGAAGGTTCCATAATAAGAGATTACATCGAAACTGTACTTGCACTTCCTTGGGGTAACTATTCCGAGGAAAACAATGATATTTTAAAGGCAGAAAAAATATTAAACGATGAGCATTACGGTCTTGAAAAAGTAAAAGAAAGAATAGTTGAGTATCTTGCGGTAAGGGCAAATACCGATAATGCAAATGCTCCCATACTTTGCCTTGTGGGGCCTCCCGGTGTAGGTAAAACAAGTATCGCAAAATCCATAGCAAAGGCTACGGGAAGAAAGTATGTAAGAATGAGCCTTGGCGGTATAAGTGATGAGGCGGAGATAAGGGGACACAGAAGAACATACCTTGGTTCTATGCCCGGAAGAATAATAGCTTCCATACGCCAGGCAGAAACTTCCAACCCTCTTGTGCTCTTAGATGAAATAGATAAGCTGGGAAGAGACTATAAAGGCGATCCCGCCGCAGCCTTCCTTGAAGTTCTTGACGGAGAGCAAAATGTAAATTTCAGAGATAACTACCTTGAAATGCCCTACGATCTCAGCAGAGTACTCTTTGTGTGTACGGCAAATACCCTCGATACCATACCCGCACCCCTTAGAGACAGACTTGAGATAGTGGAGTTGTCAAGCTATACACAAATTGAAAAGCTCAATATCGCGGAAAAATTTCTTGTACCCAAGCAGCTTGAAGCCAACGGTCTTAAAAAGGCTGACATCAAGTTCAGAACAAAGGCTTTGGAGCAGATCATCGAAAGCTATACAAGAGAGGCGGGAGTAAGAAGCCTTGAAAGACTTATAGGTACCGTTTGCCGTAAGGTGGTAAAGAAAAGAATAACAGACACCAAGACCGTTACGGTTACCACCAAAAATCTTTCCGACTACTTAGGTAAAAAACAGTTCCTTCCCGAGACTCTTGCCGCTAAAGACGAGATAGGTATCTGCAGAGGTCTTGCTTGGACAAGTGTGGGAGGCTGTACTCTCAATGTTGAGGTAAATATACTTAAAGGCAAGGGCGATTTCAGAATAACGGGTAATATAGGTAAAGTAATGGAAGAAAGCTATAATGCAGCTCTCAGCTACATTAGGGCTAACTCCGATAAGCTTGGTATAGATACGGATTTTGAAAAAACGGATATACATATCCACATTCCCGAAGGTGCTACACCAAAGGACGGCCCCTCCGCAGGTATAACAATGGCTACAGCCATGGTATCGGCTATGACGGAAAAGCCTGTAAGAAAAGATATTGCCATGACAGGTGAAATAAGTATAAGAGGTAAGGTAATGCCTATAGGCGGACTTAAGGAAAAAGTTCTTGCCGCAAAGAGAGCGGGGGTAAGGAAAATAATAATACCCGTTGAAAACAAGGCAGACCTTGATGAAATTCCCGAATACGGAAAAGCGGATATAGAATTTGTACTTGCATCGCAAATGAAGGACGTACTTTCAAACAGTTTGGTTTATTAAAAAATACATCTAAAAACAATAGGGAAACACCTAACAAGGGGTTTCCCTTGTTTTGTTGATGTGATTTGTATGGAGTTTTGGAGGAAATATGACGGGAAACGGCAAAAAAGTTGCATTTTTGACCCTTGGTTGCAAAGTAAATATGTATGATACGGAAGCTATGACGGAGCTTTTTTTGCAAAAGGGCTATGATATAGTTGATTTTGAGGGATTTGCGGATATATATATTATAAATACCTGTACGGTCACAAATTTCGGAGATAAAAAGTCAAGGCAGATGATAAGAAGAGCCAAAAGGAAAAATCCCCTTGCCATAGTGGTGGCAACAGGTTGCTATGCACAGGTGGCAGGAGATGAGGTAGCCGAGATAGATGGTGTAAACATTGTCATAGGTACAAAAAGCAGAAAAGAAGTTGTAGAGATCGTAGAAAATTACAAAGACGGTGTTGTAAATGCTGTATCGTCCATCAAAAATTTAAAAGAGTTTGAAAACACTCCCATAGAGAGCAACAAAGGAAGAACAAGAGCCTATGTAAAAATACAGGATGGTTGCAACAGATATTGTACCTATTGCATAATACCTTATGCAAGAGGAAATGTAAGAAGCAGAGATAAAGAGGATATTCTTAAAGAAGTTAAGGTTTTGGCTGAAAAAGGCTTTAAAGAAGTGGTTTTAACGGGTATACACGTAGCAAGCTACGGACTGGATAAGGAGAATATCGGTCTTGCCGATGTTGTGGAGGCTGTACACGATATTGAGGGTATAGAAAGAATAAGATTCAGTTCCATGGAACCCAAGGCGGTGACAGAAGAGTTTGTGGAAAGGATGAAGGCTCTTCCCAAGGTTTGCGACCACTATCATCTTTCACTGCAAAGCGGATGCAACGAAACTTTAAAAAGGATGAACAGAAGGTATACGGCTGAAGAGTATTTGGAAGTGTGCGAAAGATTAAGAGCTGCTTTTCCAAATGTAGCTATAACAACGGATATTATAGTTGGTTTCCCCGGGGAAAGCGAAGAGGATTTTAAAGAATGTGTGGATTTTGCCCAAAAAGTACATTTGGATAAAATACACGTATTTCCTTATTCACCTAAAAAAGGTACTCCCGCAGCCAAATTTCAAAACCAAATAAAAAACGAAATAAAATCGGAAAGATCGAGAAAACTCATAGATACAAGCGATGAACTTAACAGGAATTTTCTGTCAAGGTTTATAGGAAAGACTATGCCCGTATTGTTTGAGACCACATCAGACGGTTACAACGCAGGGCATACTTCAAACTACATAAAAGTTTTGGTAAAAGGCAGTGAGGATCTCAATAACAAAATAATACCCGTTAAAATAACATCTATAGCGGAACCCGAGGTGGTTTACGGTGTTATAGAAGAAGGGGATGGGGAAGGATGAATTTCCTTAACCTAAAGTTGAAATGTATAAAATATTAAGAAATTTTATACATTTTATAACAAAAAAACTAAGGCAAAACACAATATACAAAAATTGCCTCTAACTCAAGTGCTTATTTTGTGCATTATGTATACGAATGTTGTATAAATATTTCAATTTTATAAAAATGTTTCAAAAGACTTGACTTTTTTATAAAAATCTTATATTATTTATCGTAACAATTTAGTAATAAATGTGCATAACGCAGACATAAATATATTGGGAAAGGATGGGATATAAAAATGGAAACATCTTCTTTATTGGGTAGAGTTGCAGTGGCGGGATTGTTTCTATCAGCCATGTTTGTAACTTCAGCCCGGGCTTCAAACCTTGGAGTTGTTAACGCAAACAACGTATCCTTGCGTTCCTACAATTCTTATGAGGCAGTTGAAGTTGCAAAGGCTAACAATACCGAAACGGTAACCATAGTAGCTAATGCCAATAACGGATGGTTCGAAATAGAAAAAAGAGATGGTTCTAATCTCTCTGCTTTTATAGATGCCGATTATCTTCAAATAACACAGACAGATGCCACCGTAATGACCAACGGTGTGTATGTACGTTGCCGTCCCGCCCTTGATTCCGCACCCTACGGCACAGTAGACAAAGGTGAGGTTTTTGTGGTCACGGGTAGATGGCAGGACTGGTATCAGATAAAGTATGAGGGATATACAGGATACATATATAAGGATTACATGCAGGGAAGTCTTCTTCCTTACCTTAAAGAGATAACACTTCCCGAAAGTGTAACAAATCCCACTAAGGTCTCTAATGTAAGCGGAACAACGGCAATTGCAAATACGGCAGCAAAGTATGAGATCTCTCGTGAAGACTCCGTATACGGCGTTGTTATTTCCGACACTCTCAATCTGAGATTGGGTGCAAATGTTAAAAGTGAGATACTTAAGGTCTTACCTTGCGATTATAATATTTCCGTACTTGATATCGACAGCAACCAAGGATGGTTAAGAGTTGTTGACGACGACGGGATAGAAGGTTTTGTTTACGGCGCATATCTTACTCTTAAGAACGGTGAAAAGCCTGAGAATAGCGAAAGCTCCTATCTTCCCGCAGATATAGAGGAAGTAAAGGATGATGAAAAGGATCTCACACCCGTTATGAACTCAAATGCAACGCCCACACAGGCATCTCTCATATCTTATGCAGAGCAGTGGGTAGGTACTCCCTATGTTTTCGGTGGTACCGATCTCCAAAACGGTGTGGATTGTTCGGGTTTTGTAATGATGTGTTACAGAAACTTGGGTATAAACTTAAACAGAACATCAAGAGAGATGTTTTTACAGGGCACCCCCGTAGAGAGAGAAGATCTTCAACCGGGAGACTTGGTATTTTTCAATACCGGAGGTGATACACAGATATCACATGTAGGTATGTACTACGGAGACGGAAAGTACATACATTCAACGGATGGTTCTGCACATGGTGTTACTATAGCTGATTTTAACGGTGATTACCCGACAAAGACTTATGTCGGTGCAAGAAGAATACTTGAAAGTTAACAATAAAAAGGGGCTGTGAAAAAACAAAATGTGTGATGTGACCCCAAAAAGTTAGACTTTTATTGCGTAACAGAATTTGATGTCTGTTACGCATTTTTTATGCAGCCAAAAGGCTAAGCCTGTATTGTACAGGACTCATCCATCCTAATTTCTCTTTAATTCTTTGTTCATTGT
>JAFSVK010000065.1 GCA_017444985.1 Bacillota bacterium | reverse complement strand
AAATAAAAAAATCGAAACCTTTTCGAATTTTTTATTTTTATACCTTGCAGACGGGCAAGTGCCTCCCTAAAGAGGCGCGCAGAACGGCTGTTTATCGGCAAAAATCTCATTTTTGCCGGGGGTGTGATATTTCACACCCCCATTATTTTTATTATCTTCTTGTCTTAAGGTCTTCCGTTATGAATTTGTCGTGTATAGCGTTTGCGGCTCTGTCGGCATCCTTTTCGTTTACAAGGAGTGATATCTTTATTTCGGAGGTAGATATCATTTTAACGTTTATACCCTCATCGTAGGTAGCCTCAAAGAGCATGGAAGCCACACCGGGGTTTGTTGCCATACCTGCGCCTACTATGGAAACTTTGGCAACTTCCGTGTTGGAGGTTATATCTTCAAAACCTAAGCTTGCCTTGTTTTCCGTAAGTACTTTAAGAGCATCGTTGCAGGCATTTCTGCTTACTGTGAAGGATATATCCTTTGTGTCGCTTCTACCTATAGACTGTATTATAAGGTCTACGCTGATCTTAGCCTTGCTTAAAAGAGAGAATATCTTAAAAGCAACACCGGGTTCATCTTTAAGACCTATAACAGCTATCCTTGCTACATCTTTATCTACGGCAACGCCGTTTACCAACATCTTTTCCACTTTTGCATCCTCCTTAACCACAGTACCCTCTGCATTTGTTATAGATGAGCGTACCACAAGATTTACATTATACTTTTTAGCCAATTCCACGGAACGATTGTGAAGGACCTTTGCACCTAAAGTCGCCAACTCCAACATTTCATCGTAGGTTATCTCGTTTAATTTAACAGCATTTTTAACAACTCTGGGGTCTGCGGTGTAAACACCGTCTACATCCGTGTATATTTCGCATATATCCGCATTGAGCTTTGCCGCAAGGGCAACTGCGGAGGTGTCGGAGCCTCCTCTTCCCAAGGTGGTAACGTCAAGGTGTCTGTTTATACCCTGGAAACCCGTTATTATAACTATGTTTTTGTTTTCAAGCTCGTTTTCTATACGCTCTGTGGATATATCCTTTATTCTGGCATTGGAATATGTAGAGGTGGAATATATATTGCACTGGAAAGCGTTTAAGGATATTACGGGATAGCCCATAGCCTCTATTGCCATAGCCATAAGAGCTACGGATTGTTGTTCTCCGGTAGCAAGGAGCATATCCATTTCTCTCTTGCTGGCTTCGGGGTTTATTTCCATAGCCTTTTCTATAAGTTCATCCGTGGTATCTCCTTGGGCACTGAGCACTACCACGACCTTGTTACCTTCTTTGTAAGAGTCGGTGATGGTTTTTGCCACTCTTCTTATACAGGTGGCATCGGCAACCGAGCTTCCGCCGAATTTCTTAACTATTAACACTTTTACTTCCTCCTACGCCTCATAGAGTATTGTTGTTCTAACTTGTTTTACGGCAGCTTCATTTGAAAGCTTTTCAAGTTTTTCTTTTATGAGAGCTTCTTTTTCTTTCTTCGTTATAAAGGCGGTCTCGCCGTCCTTTACGGTTATAAATTCATCTACACCGAAAATATCGCAAACAGCTTCTTCCGCTTTTTCGATGTCGTTTACTTTTATTCTAACAAGCTTTTGCACCTCTATATCGTCAAGGCTTTCAAGCTGCATTTTTTCTTCCGACCAAAGACAACCCACATTATTGTTTTTAAGCAATATGTTTTCCACTACATCGCTTACAACGGCTGCGGCGGTGGCAAGCTTGCCCGCACCCTTGCCGTAGTACATAGTCTCACCCAACATATCACCTTCTACAAGTATGGCGTTGAATACCTTGTTTACAGTAGAAAGAGGGTTTTCCTTGGATATTATTACGGGAGCTACTCTTGCCCAAGCACCATTTTCATCAAGTACAGCCTTGGCAATAAGCTTTATACTGCCTCCCGTAGCATTTACATATTTCATATCCGTTTTTGTTATCTTTGATATACCCGTTGTGGGGATATCGTCAAAGGATACGTTTTTTCCCGTAGCGATGGAAGAAAGTATGGCTATCTTTCTGCAGGCATCAAAGCCTTCTACATCCGCTGTAGGGTCTTTTTCGGCATAACCCTTGTCCTGTGCGTTTTTAAGAGCCTCTTCGTATTTAAGGGTACCGCTGCTCATATTTGTGAGCATATAGTTGGTGGTACCGTTTAATATACCTGATATACTTAATATCCTGTCGGCGGTAATGCTTGTTCTTAAAGGTCTTATAATGGGGATACCGCCTCCCACACTTGCCTCAAAAAGAAAGTTTACGCTGTTTTCTTTAGCGATAGCCATAAGCTCCGCACCGTGAGCCTCTACCAACTCTTTGTTGGAAGAACACACGCTTTTACCAGCCTGCAGGCTTCTTTTTACAAAATCGTAGGCGGGCTTTGTGCCACCCATTACCTCTACCACAACTTCCACTTCGCTGTCCGATACTATATCTTCAAAGTTGTGGGTAAGTACCTTCTCTACAGGATCTCCGGGGAAATCTCTCAAATCAAGTACATATTTTATTTCTACTTTTTCTTTGGCATTTTTGCTTACGATATCGTTGTTTCTTGTTATTACCTCAAATACACCCGAACCTACGGTACCGTATCCCAGTATTGCTATCTTTGCCAATGTATTCACTCCCTTGCTATTATTTTTATGTTTTTAACACCTTCCACCGCCGCAATATCATCCAAAAGGGAAGAAAAACCGCTGTCGCTACCCGAAAAGGCTATACTTATGGTCACATTCGCAACACCGTTTATGGGGATGGTTTGGTTTATGGTAAGAACATTGCCACCCTTTGATGCTATAATGTTAAGTACGTTTGAAAGTATGCCCGCCTTATCCAAAAGGTTAAAAGCTATGATGACCGTTTTTCCTCTGCTGCTTTTTGTAAGTGTAAAGCAGTGGTCTCTGTATTTGTAAAAAGCACTTCTGCTTATCCCCACCTTCTCGGTGGCATCCTGTACGGAAGAAGCCTCGCCTCTTTCAAGAAGCCTCTTGGCTCCTGTGACTTTCAGGAAAATTTCCGGAAGTACTTTTTTATCTATAACATAAAGTTCATCATCGTCTTTAATGCTCATTTTGTACTCCTGTCAAAAACAACTGTAGTCAACAGATGGAATAATACCATAAATATTTTCCAAAATCAAGCTTTTTTATAAAAAATAAAAAAAATACTTGAAAATAAATTCAATTTTTGGTATCCTATACGAGTGCTTGAGTAGCTCAGTTGGTAGAGCGGCGCATTCGTAATGCGTAGGTCGTGGGTTCGAGTCCCATCTTGAGCTGATAAAAAAGCCCCGTAAATACGGGGCTTTTCGCAGTTTTTAAGCTGTATATTTTTTAACAATTTTTGAAATTTTGCAATTTTGGACATCTTTTTTCATTTTGCCGGTAAATACGATACTGTACATTTTTAATTCTCTAACATGGCTTTTACCGCCTCTTCAGCGGTTTTGTATGGCTTACTTAAATTTCTGCGATGCCTTGTATCTTCTATGGCTTCAAGCAATTCGTTTGAAGCCTTGTTATGTTTTACGGGGAATGGTATACCGTCACTTTCAAGAGCTGCATTTATAAAAATGCGTACTGCTGTTGATGTATCAAGTCCCAGGCTCGAAAATAAAATATCTGCTCTTTCTTTCAAACCGTCATCTATACGTATTTGTAATGTTGCCATAATAGGACCTCCTAAGATTGTTATGTGTGTTTATTATATTACAAACTCAATGATATTGCAATACAAATTATTAATTTATAATTGCGGTATGTTAAAAAAATACTTGCGATAGAAATTAAGGGGACCTCTAAAAAGTGCTATTGAAGTAAAATTGAGATATCTTGTTCGAGGACTAGGAAATGGCTCGAAGCCAATGTAGAGCATTGGTGAGAGACATTGACGACTAACCTTTGCAAGATAGCCAATTTTACGATTTATGAGTTT
>JAFSVK010000007.1 GCA_017444985.1 Bacillota bacterium | reverse complement strand
CTATTGAAGTAAAATTGAGATATCTTGTTCGAGGACTAGGAAATGGCTCGAAGCCAATGTAGAGCATTGGTGAGAGACATTGACGACGTAATCGGGCAAGATAGCCAATTTTACGATTTATGAGTTTTTAGAGGTTCCCTATAGCTAAAGTGTACTTCAATAGCACTATTAGCCCCCTCATCCAAGCCTCTCCACCTCCCTCTTCTTTTCCTCCTTGCTTAAGGTATTGCCGTAGAGTTCTTCGACTGCCATGGTCTTACTCATTATACCCGCTTTGCAGGCTGTGGCTACGGTGTTTACCACCGCGGAAAAGTCGGGTTGTGCGTATTCTCCGAAGCTTACGGAAATGTTTCCCGCAAGAGTTTCTTTGCCGTAGACTAAGGAATAGACTTTAAAGCACTTTTCCGCCAAGCTTTTAAGTGCCTTTGAAAGGGCACAAACTATTTTTCCCCTTATGTAGAGTGTTATTTTTTCCTTTTCCCTCTGGCTTGTGGCATTGTCTGTTTTCTTAAGGTCTATACCCAAGGTAGAGGGGGATATCACACCGCTTAAAAGCATATCCAAATACAGGAGATAGGCTCTTGAATAGCCCTCATAGGGAAGGAGGGGGTTTATGGTCTGTATTTGTTCCGTACCCTCCACAAAACTTGAGCCTAAGGTCACAAAGTCGTCATCAAAATCAAGGCCTTTTTTTATAAAAGCACCGCTTTCCTTATCCCTCGGTATAAGGCCTTCGGGTATGTATTTTTTGGTCCGGCTCTTTCTCACAGCCTCCATCCACTGGCTGACTATCTCGTCAAGAGCATCTGCTATATCTTCCTTTGAGGCAAAGAGAGGCTTTCCCCTTCCCGAAAATTCGGGACTTGAAAACACGTAAAAAGGCACCGCCGCCAAAGTATCATCTTTAAAGTACACATTTTTGATACGGCATATTTTAGCCTCTTCAAAGCTTACGCTCTTGCCCCTTATATCCCTTAACTCATATATTATACCGCCCCTTACATACCTTTCCCTAAGCACATATTCTTTAATATGCTTTAAGAACACCACCTCTTTAACTCTTCCCCTCACCATAACAAACTCTGTCCTGTCCCCCGGTACAAACTCCACAATAGGATATTGGCTCAAACCGCTGTCAAAGCTTATTTTAAAAGCTCCGTCTCCGCAGATGAGTGTTTGCTTTACAGCCTCTTCCACAATGGAGAGCATATCGTTTTCATGCTTTATGCTCTCCCATATATCCTTGTTTTTCTCTACACTTATGGCGTTAAGATCCTGAGCGGCTATATCCGCATACCTATCTATCACCTCACAGATAAAACCCGTATGTATTTTTCTACCCCTTCCACGCACCCAAAATTTACGGCAAAAATCAGGGTGTCGGCTGTAAACCGCCCTTATATTTTCAAAATCGCTTCCGTAAAGTGCCCTCTGTTTTTCTATTATTTCAAGCCTTTTTGCATTATCCATATTTACCTCCTTTGTACCGTTTCAGCCACTCCCGTAAGAGCATCCTCCGCATCGTCATGCCTGTTTTGTCCTTCTCTTTTATAGGTGGCTATGCTTTTGTAAAAATCTCTCCACCTGTAGTGCCAACCTTGGGGAAAATATATATGTTCATTCACCCATGCGGAGAACGTTAGTATCCTTGTGGCCTTGTTTGCCCTTTGGGTAAAGGTCTTTACTACGGTAAAATTTGTTTTCATTTTATCCCTTACAGCCCTTGCAAAACCTCTGCCACCGTTATTGCTTTCTATAAGGGCATAGTTTACTTTGTTGTCTTCAAGGATTTTCGCTACCTTTCTTTCGGTTATCTCCATAGGTTCTTTTGTGTAGAGTACATCTTTTACATAAGCCTCGGCTCCCGAAATACCGAAAACAATACAGCAAAGATAGTCCTTCCCCTCGTCTGCCGTATCCACATAGGCGCAAACTTCGTAAAAGTTAGGCTCTTTGTCGTAGGTTTTAAACTCCCCGTATAAAAGTCCCTCGCTTTCTATAGGACATTGGTCGTAGTTCGCAAGTACTATCTCCTTTGAGGTAAGCCTTATTTTTCTTTCGTAAGCGGCTCTGTCAAGTATGTCCTCACAAAGCATTTTCTCCCCGTCAAAAGCCTTTCTTGAAAACACCTGCACATCTTCCATATTTTCAAGTATCCTACCTGCCAGGTCGTCTCCCGCCCACCTCGTCATTATTACTATTATCTTCCCACCCTTTTCAAGACGGGATAGCATAGTATCAGTAAACCAAAGCCAGTGGGAATCCTTCACCATATCATTAAGAGCCTCATCGGCACTTTTAATAATATCGTCTATTATTATAATATCCGCTCCGAAACCCGTGGCACTGCCCTTGGGACTTGTGGCAAGGTAGTTGTTAAAGCCTCCTTCAAGGCTCCACAAGTTCATAGCACCATCTCCCTTTTTGATCTTCACCTCCGGAAAAATATCCGAATATACAAGAAGGTCTCCCTCAGCCTCTCCTATATCGTTTCTTATATTTTTGGAAAACATGGTAGATAGTGTCTCGTTATAGGAAGCGGTCATAATTTTAAGCTCCCTGTTTTTTCCAAAGGCGTACTGACAAAAAAGCTGTGCTGTCCTGCTTTTGCCATGCCTTGGCGGAAGATTTACCAAAAGCACCTTCTTATCCGAATACAAAAAATCCTCCATACATTGGCAAAGTTCTTTTATATAGTGTCTACCTTCTTTGTAAAAAGAAGGCGCCCTCGCCCTGCAAAACTCAAAAAAGCTCCTTCTCCCCAGCTCCGCCCTTGCCTGTTTTACTCTTTCGTCCATGTGCTATTCCTCATAATTTGCCATTTCCAAAAGCTCCTCCGTAGACACGGAGGAAAAATCAAATTCCTTCCCCCGACGCCTTTCTCTACCCTCAAGCTCCGCCTTAAGTGCCTTTGCCTCTATTTCCGTGGAAAGCTTTAAAAAGTCCTTTATTTGACTTAGGGAAATATTTTCCGCCTCCATGGATGCTATGGCATTTGCCACCTTTCTGTTCAGCTGTTTTCCGAGCCTTCTGTGCCTTTTGTTCATTCTTATTTCCTCATCTATAAGCTTTTGTATATCCTCATCCACAGTATCACCCCCTACCTCTATATAATAGGAATGCACGCAAAAAAACCCGCTGTAAAGCGGGCATAAAAAAAACAGGCTGCCGATGACAGCCTGTAATTTATTACTTTCTTCCGTATTTTCTGTTGAATTTCTCCACACGTCCGCCTGTATCGTTGATCTTCTGCTGACCTGTGTAGAAAGGATGGCATTTTGAGCAAACCTCGACTCTTATTTCCTGCTTTGTGGAACCTAAAACGAACTCGTTTCCGCAGTTACATTTTACGGTAGCCTGGAAATACTCGGGATGTATACCTTCTTTCATTACTTACACCTCTTTCTCTCTGTATTGGGATACATTTTGGCATCCCCCATAGTGTACAACGCTGATTATTATAGCATATAAAAACTGTAAAAGCAAGAATTTTTTTTACAATTAATTATACTGTAAAATTTGATTTTAATATAAAAATATGTTACTATGTCATTGAGGTGATAATTATGTTTAAAAATAAAAAGACCCCTTTGGGGTTTACTATACTTTTACTCTCTATTGCACTTTGTATGGGCATTTGGGTTTGCCATGCCTTCGGCGAGAACACTCCCGCCTACAGCATTACCGTAAACAAAGCCACAAACTGCGTAACGGTCTATCAAGGAGATGAGCCTGTAAAGGCATTTATATGCTCTGTGGGCAAAAACGGCTCCACACCCTCGGGCACCTTTAAAACAAGTGACAAGTACCAATGGAGAGCCCTTTACGGCAATGTATACGGTCAGTATGCCACAAGGATCACAGGGCATATACTTTTTCACTCCGTATACTACAAAAGCCAAAATAAAAACACTTTGCAATACGGTGAGTACAACAAGCTTGGCACTGCAGCCTCCGCAGGCTGTATACGCCTTGCGGTAAAGGATTGCAAGTGGATATACGACAACTGTCCCTCGGGTACCACCGTAAGAATAATAAACTCGGGCACAGACCCCCTTCCCCGTCCCAAGTCCATAATGCTTATGGAAAAATCAAAATATCCCACTTGGGACCCTACAGACCCCGACCCCAATAATCCTTGGGCAAATGAAGCCCCTTCCATAGAAATATCGGAATACGAAAAAGAAAGAGAGGCTTCCCCTCTTATGGACCTGGGAGAGGTGTTGCATGAGGGCGTTGTTGCCTACGACACCTGCGGAAATGTGATGCACTACGATATAAGTTGCAATATACCAAAGGATGTTCCCGGAAAATACGAAGTAAAATACTTCTGCACAGATACTTTAGGCAGAAGTGCGGAAAAGACCTCTTACTTGATACTTAAATAATATGGCTGCACTATTAACGCTTATAAACCTGCTTACTACCCTTTGCGGTGCTCTCACTCTTTTATATTCCGTTTGGATGAGTATCACCGCAAATTTCAACACGGGAAATGTAATGGTATTCGCCTTCGGCCTTACACTCCTGCTTTGGTTCAGGCTGAAAAAGAATTTATTTTTCCTTATAGTAAAAACCATAGCCCTTATAGGCTTTTGTGCCGTTTTTTTCATAATGGGCATAATATATCAAGGCTCTGTTGCCGATAGAAGCACGGGCAAAGAAGATGCCCTTATAGTACTGGGCTGTGCGGTGATAGGGGAAAATGTTTCAAAGCCTCTTAAGTACAGACTTGATGCCGCCTGTAAGTGGCATGAGGAAAATCCCTCGGGGCTTATAGTGGTATCGGGAGGCAAGGGCCCTCAAGAAGATATTACGGAGGCTTTTGCCATGAAGAAATATCTTTTGGCCGCAGGTGTGGATGAAAATGTGATAATAACGGAAGAAAAAGCAACAAGTACCGATGAAAATTTTAAATTTTCAAAGGAGATACTTGACGAATATTTTAAAAGGGATTACAGCGTAGCCTTTGCCACCAACGACTTTCACTGCTACAGAGCGAGGCTTCTGGGCAAGAAATATTTTGAAGATATTAAAAGCCTTTCCGCTCCCATAAATCTGTCGGCAGCCCCCGTGTGTTGGTTCAGAGAAACGGCAGCTGTTGTAAAATATTGGATATTCAACAATTGAAAGGAAATCAAAATGAAATATATAAACGAACTCCGTGAAGGAGAGATCGTACACGAAATATACTACTGCAAACAAAGACAAAGTATGACCTCCCCCAAAACAGGTAAAAACTACCTCAATCTCACACTTTCGGATAAGACGGGCACCGTAAATGCCAAGGTGTGGGACCTTAACAGGGATATACACGCCTTTGAAGAGGGTAATTTCATAAACATAACCGCAGAGGTAAGATCTTACAACAAAATAATGCAGCTTAGCGTTACCTCTATAAAGAGAGCCCAAGAAGGGGACTATGACGAAAAAGACTACATAGCCACCACAAAACAGGATGTTGGCGAAATGTACGATTATGTTCTCTCGGTAATAGCCTCTATAAAAGATAAATACATTAAAAAGCTTTTGCAAGACACCTTTTCCAACAAGAAGCTTGAAGAAAAGTTTAAAAAGCACACCGCAGCAAAGACCATGCACCATAACTACATGGGAGGGCTTTTGGAACATACTGTGTCCGTTACCAAAATATGCTCCTTCCTTGCAGACCACTATGAGAATGTAAACAAAGACCTTCTTATAGCCTGTGCCCTCCTCCACGATATATGCAAAATAAGGGAACTTTCCGAGCTCCCCTCTACAGACTACACCGATGAGGGGGAACTTTTGGGTCATATCGTTATGGGTTCGGAGTTTATAGGCAAGCAGGCCGACAAAATAGAAGGCTTTCCCCATGAGCTTAAAATACTTATGCAACACTGTATACTTGCCCACCACGGCGAGTATGAATTCGGCTCCCCCAAACTGCCCAAAACCATAGAAGCCTACCTGCTTCACTGTGCGGATGATATGGATGCCAAAATGAAAATGTACCAAGAAAGCGTGGAGACCCTTCCCACGGGAGTAAAGTGGACGGATTTTAACAGGGTGCTTTCCACAAGAATAAGAAGCAGTAACTACCAATGAAAAAGAACGAGAAATACACCATAGATATTACGGATATAACCACAAATGGCGAAGGGATAGGCAAAGTTGACGGCTATCCCCTTTTTGTAAAGGATGCCCTTCCCGAGGAAAGAGCAGAGGTAGTGGTAACAAAGGTAAAAAAAAGCTACGGCTACGCCAAAGTGCTTAATATTCAGACCCCCTCCCCCTACAGGGTAGAGCCTGCCTGCAAACTAAAACGTTGCGGTGGCTGTTCCCTCTCCCACCTGGAATATTCGAGGCAGCTGAAATACAAAGAAAAAAAAGTATTTGAAAATATAAAGAGGATAGGTGGCTTTAATACGGAGGAAATAACCTTCGAGCCTATAATAGGCATGGAAGAGCCCTACCGCTACAGAAATAAAGCGCAATACCCCGTAGGCGAAAAGGAAGGAAAGATGATCTCGGGCTTCTATGCCGTAAACAGCCACGATATAATACCTTGTAAAGATTGCCTTATATGCTCTTACCAAAACAGCCCCATTGTTGAGGATATACTTGCCTTTGCGGAGGAAAACCACATATCCCCTTACGACGAAAAAACAAAAAAGGGAATAATACGCCATATTCTCATAAGAGAAAACAAAAAAGGAGAGATACTCCTTTGTCTTATCGTAAACGCTGCCAACTTTCCCTTAAAGAAAAAATTTGTAAATTCCCTTCGAAAATACCCCCACATAGTTTCTCTGTACATAAACTACAACACAAAAGGGAACAATGTTATATTGGGAGATAAAAGCGAACACATATTCGGCAGAAAAACTCTTACCGATACCATAGGCTCTTTGAAATTTGAAATTAGTCCGGAGTCTTTTTTTCAGGTGAACCATATACAAACGGAAAAACTCTATGAAAAAGCTCTTGAATATGCCTCACTTAAAGGCACGGAAACAGTTATAGACGCCTACTGCGGTATAGGCACCATTTCCCTTTTTCTTGCCCAAAAGGCAAAAAAAGTTTACGGTATGGAGATAGTGGAAGAGGCTGTAAAAGATGCCGAAAAAAACAAAAAGGCAAACAATGCGGATAATGTTGTATTTTATGTGGGAAAAAGCGAAGAAATACTCCCCGATATGTACCAAAAAGGTATAAAAGCTCAAGTTTTGGTCACAGACCCTCCCAGAAAAGGTTGTGATGAAAACTTTCTTAATATCATTAAACAAATGAGACCGCAAAAAATAGTATATGTCTCCTGCGAAAGCTCCACCCTCGCAAGAGACCTTAAAATACTTTGCAAAGAAGGATATTACAAAGTAGAAAAAGTATGCCCCGTAGACCTTTTTCCTCACACAAGCCATGTGGAGACGGTTGTCCTTCTGTCCCAACCAAACTCCGATGAACATATTGCCACCGAACTTGACTTGACAAACCCTTATCAACCGTAATAAACACCTTATATTGTCAGATAATTATGTAAAACGGTATTTCGTTTTCATTGAGCATGCCAAGAAACTTTGTTTCTCGTAATGCTATGAATAAGGCAGAATTTGACAATGTTATGCAGATAGGCTTAGAATATGCAAAAAACGAGAAAGGAGATAACTCTATCAATGAGTCGTAAACGAATTTTTGAAATCATAGAAAAATCAAATGGTAAGGATTGTATAAGCTCTGTCTATGACATATCAATGATAGTAGTCATTGTTGTTAGCCTGATTCCGTTAGCATTCAAGACAGATACTCCCCTTTTTCAGATTACTGACAAAATCACAGTAGTAATATTTATCATTGATTATTTTTTGAGATGGTTTACTGCTGACTATAAATTTAATAAAAGCGGTGTAGCTTCATTTGCAAAGTACCCGTTCTCAATTATGGCAATCATAGATTTGATATCTATTCTGCCATCCTTGACTGTAATAAACAACGGATTCAAAGTACTTCGAGTTCTAAGGATGATTCGAGCTTTCCGCGTTTTCAGGGTTTTCAAGACAGTTCGATATTCAAAAAGCTTTGAGATTATCGGAAATGTTCTTCTGTCATCTAAAGAACAGCTACGGGCTGTATGCATGTTGGCAGGAGGTTACATTCTCATATCGGCACTCATTATTTTCAATGTTGAGCCGGATTCATTTAGCAACTTTTTTGATGCTATTTACTGGGCAACTGTGTCTTTAACAACGGTTGGTTATGGAGATATTTACCCGGTTTCTACAATGGGAAGAATTATCACTATGCTTTCTTCCATCCTGGGAATAGCAATTGTTGCCTTACCCGCAGGTATTATCACGGCAGGATATATGAATGAGCTTGAAAAGAGGACTGAAAAGCCGATATCTCATAAAGAAGTAGCAGATAAAGATAAGTCAGAATAAAAGCACTGTAAATCTCAGCAAGATTTATGCCGGACTTGAGATGTGGTATTCCTACGACTTTCTCGGTCAGACAGTTTTGAACCACGATACTTTCGATTTTCCCGATGACATCAATGCCGTTGTCTCAAGTCACATTGAAACGCTAAGTGTCAAACTCCCGTTATGCTTGATAAAAAAGAATGATTGTAGTACAATAAAACAAAGGCAGATGAATGAAATGGCAAATATCAACGAAGGCTTAATAGCAAAATACAAGCCTCTGATACAAGAATTTTCCCTTATGGACGATACATTTATGAGCAAGGTTTTTGAGGATAAGGAATGTGCTGAATTGGTTCTTAGCATTATTCTTGGCAAAAAATTAAAGGTCGTCAATGTAAAAACACAATACGGTATAGACAATTTGCACGGTCGCTCCATAAGGCTTGACATCAGAGCGGTAGACACAAGTAGCAATCTTTACGATATAGAGATTGAAAATGACCAAAAGAGGGCAACTCCTAAAAGAGGAAGGTTCAATATAAGCATTATGGATACAGATGTGTTGGATAAGAATGAACCGTGGGATAAGCTACCCGAAACATACATGATCTTTATAACAAGAGATGATGTATTGGGTGGGAATAAACCGATATACCATATTGACAGAACGATTAGAGAATTGAACCATAAGCTGTTTGATGATGAAACTCATATAATCTATGTGCCGTCAAAAATGCAGGATGATACAGAACTCGGAAGATTGATGCATGATTTTAACTGCAAAGACCCAAGTAAGATGTATAACAAAATTTTAGCTGAAAGAACGGGGTATTTCAAAAATAGCGAGGAAGGAGTGTCTGTAATGTGTGCCATAATGGAACAAGTTGCCGATGAGCGAGAACGTGAAACTATACTTAAATGCATCAAACAGTTAATGATAAACTGCAAGTTTACCATTGAACAAGCAATGCAAAGTATAGGAATACCAAAAGAAGAAGAAGATATATACATTGATATGTTTAAGAAAAGCAAATAATCACTTCAATGGATAGGCTGGTTCTATCCATTGTTTTAGGCAAAAATCAAGGAAACCATCCCACAAAAAAGTACTCAACCAATGGTGGAGTTTTGGGAAAATACGCCTTTTTCGGCATATCAACCATCGGTTCGTGTTAATTTTATTCCCTCCGTGATATAGTGGTTGCAAGAAAGGAGGATGCCCGATATGGATCAAATCAAAATAGGAAAATTCATAGCATCCCGCAGAAAGGAAGAGGGCATGACTCAAGCCGTTCTTGCAGAAAAGCTTGGGATCAGTGACAGGGCAGTCAGCAAATGGGAGACAGGAAAGTCTATGCCTGATGCGGGGATAATGTTGGAGTTGTGCGACTTTTTAAATATCAATGTTAACGAACTCCTGTCGGGCGAGAAAATCGTGGCAGAGAGTTATGATAAGAAAGCCGAAGAAAATATGTTCTCAATGAAACGGGAGATAGATGAAAAAAACAGGCAATTACCGGGTATTGAGATCCTTATGGGAGTACCCGCAATACTTTCGGGGTTTGCTTTATGTGACGTTGCGGCGTATGTAAATATGCCAAACGCCCTCAGTATCGGACTTATTGCATTTGCCCTTGTTATGATACTTGCAGTTTCATTTATAGCGGTAAATATCGAGCAGAAAACGGGATATTATGAATGCCTGAAATGTAATAACAGGCATGTGCCTACATACCTGCAAACGCTCCTTGCTCCCCATATGGGAAGAACAAGATATATGAAATGTCCCCTGTGCGGTAAGTGGAGTTATCAGAAGAAAGTGCTTACAAAACAAGAGGAGGCGTAGGGATACGACAGAAGAGATCAAAACAGAACTTTTTAAACTTCAAGATAAAAAATATAAACTTTTTCAATCAAAGCTTATTCCGAATATTGAACAAGAAAAAATTATAGGAGTCAGGACCCCTGCCCTTAAAGCTTTGGCAAAGGAACTTTTTAAAAGGGATGATAAAGATATCTTTCTGAAAGAACTCCCCCATAAATACTTTGATGAAAACCAGCTCCATGCCTTTATAATATCGAATATGAAGGAGTATGATACCTGTATTGAAAGGGTGGAGGCTTTTCTTCCCTATGTGGATAATTGGGCGACCTGCGATCAGTTATGCCCGAAAGTTTTTAAAAAACACAAGGAAGAACTTTTGAGTTCCATAGATATTTGGCTTAAATCAGAAAACACCTATACACTGCGGTTCGGTATCAAAATGCTTATGAGCCACTTTTTAGATGAGGATTTCAAAGACATATATCCCCAAAAAGTAGCGGAAATACAGTCTTCTGAGTACTATGTGAATATGATGATAGCTTGGTACTTTGCCACAGCCCTTGCAAAAAAATATGAAGCTGTGCTACCCTTTATTGAAAAAGGGGTACTTTCTCCCTTTGTCCATAACAAAGCCATACAAAAAGCGGTGGAAAGCTACAGAGTAAGCTCCGAACATAAAGAATATTTAAAAACATTAAAAAGAGGGTGTAAAATATCATCCCCACAAAAATTGAATTTTTGACTGAAACAATGCCTAAACAGCTACAATAGCAAAAATGTAGAGGCAATGTTGTTGAGACCTTTCCGTCATTTTGTAGGCAGAGCTATTCGTTCCACCTGAAACCTCTCCGTCAGCTAAAGCTGCCACCTCCCCTTTCAGGGGAGGCACAGGTGTCGGTGGTGCTTAGGGGTTGGTTTTGGCAAGTATGCATTGGAGTAGCAACATAGTAGGTAATAAAAACAAATTTCGAAACAGCGGAAACGCCTCCCCTGAAAGGGGAGGGGGCGTGACGTGAGTCACGACGGAGAGGTACCCACCCCGGGAGGGGAAGGAAGCCCAAAGGGCTGACGACGGAACAACCGATATATTTGCCCGCAGAACTTTTCGTACCGCTTTTTTGCGGTAAAAAGGGGGCTGTGAAAAGCCAAAATGTGCTTTTTCACAGCCCCATTTTTTTACTCACCGCCAAAAAGAGAACCAAAGCTTTCCCTGTTGGAGGTACCTTTATCACCGCCGAATGTAAGTCCGCTTACGGTGATAATATCGTTATTTGACAGCTCGGTTATCATCAACTCGGGCTTTTCATAAACTTTTATCATATCTTGCACCTCTCATTCTCTTTAATATAGCTTCTTCTTGTCATCTTCTATTGCAGTTTCGGAAGAAAGAGCAACAGCTGTATACTCACTGAGTTCAAGAGCAGTCAGACCCTTTAATTCCGATAAACGGAAGCTTTGGGTAGCACCCTTAGCCTTGTAACCCTTAAGGTCTACGGAATAAGGTGTGACCTTTATTTCCTTTGTTTCATCGGGTATTTCCTCTATGGTGAAGGAGTAGAGATATTTTCCGCCCTCAAAATTCTTTGCGGTATAAGCGGAACCCTCTATTTCAAAATATACTACCTTCGTGCTTCTTGTTACGCTCTTTCCGTCGGCTTCAAGTATGAAACCTACTTCGCTGTAGTTGAGAGTATCCACTGCGGATACCAAAACTATACCGTTTCCTTCGGTGGCATTTGCCAAAACGCTCTTTTTCTCATCCGTAAGGGGTGTAAGTGTTCCCAAAACACCGTTGTGTATCAACTCTACCCTTGCCTTTTCTTTAAGAGCGTTAAGTGTTCCATTGTTGTTAAACACACTCGCCTTGGGAGGATCGAGAGTTACCTTCTTTTCTACCGTAAGGGGATCCTCGGGAGTAGGTGTAACGGGGATTATAGCCTCATCGGGGTCGCACATATAAAGATGTGCATCATCCCCTATGTTGTTAAATGTACCGTAAAGATTAACAGTACCCGGTACCAAAACGATATCGCCGTAGTTATTTACGAGCGCATTCTTTTCTATATTGCCATCCGCATCTATACCTACATTGAGTATACCGGGTTCAACACCCGCATCGGTAACTATATCCTTCCAGGTTAGCTGTATACCCTTGTGGTAAGACGTAGAACCCTTATCGGGGTCGTAGGCTACTATGGCATCGTTGTATTTTCCGTAGTTGTTAAGGGTACCGAGCATATAGAGTACGCCCTTAAGGGATATACAACCGTAGTTGTCCAAGGTGCCTCCGCTGTAAACAGTAAGATCGGCACTCTTCTTATCGGTGATCACCGTCTGTCCCTGCTGCTGCTCATTTGCATTTGCAGCCTGGGGCTTAGACTCTGTACCTTCTACATTTATAACACCGTAGTTTATTATCTGACCGCCGTCCTCTACGGTGATAGCACCGTTCATCATGGAAGTATCCGCTGTCGCAGGGTCTACCGTTGTAGCGGCATCGTACTCGACCTCATTCGTACAGGTCTCATCTACAATAAGAACACCGCCTTTTTTGATCACCATAGTAGCATTGTTACCTATGGCAAGCTCGGCTCCCGAGGTATTGGAGTTATCCATTATCCTAAGCTGTGCATCTGCACCTATAACAAGACCCGCTGTATTTTTTTCCGTACTGTTGGCTATCTGTATATCAAAACTGTTTACATCAAGTATTACGGATCTCTTTGTGCCCTTTCCCGTAATGTCAAGGCCTTCAAGCACAGGTACCTCACATATAAGTATTATGGTGTGGTCGTCATATTGGCTGTGGTCTATAGCTATATGGTAACGGGAGCACCCAAAAGCATCAAAATAATAATATCCACAATCCCGTACAACATTTTCAAAAGCAAAAAACCAAGCCATAAACCCGCATTATATCAAGGTTTGAGCTCGGTTTTTATTTTGCATGTGTCAAAGTCAAAATCCTACTATTTCGTATCAAGTTTTGCGAAGAAGTTTTTGATCCTTTCGCTTTTGTTATTGTCTATGACCTCTTCGGGAGTACCGAAGGCAAGCACATAGCCCTCGTCCATAAAGAGCACCTTGTTGGCGGCCTCTCTTGCGAAGTTTATCTCATGAGTGACTATTACCATAGTCATTTTCTCCTGTGCAAGCCTTTTTATCACCCTTAATACCTCCCCCGTAAGTTCGGGATCCAAGGCACTTGTAGGCTCGTCAAACAGAAGTATATCTGGGTTTTGCATAAGCGCCCTTGCAATGGCTATCCTTTGCTTTTGTCCACCCGAGAGGCTCTTTGGCATATCGTTTAGCTTTTGGGCAAGGCTTACGGTCTTCAACATCTCATTCGCCTTATTGATAAGCTCCTGCTTGCTACCCTGCTTATGAAGAAGGGGCGCAAGTATCAGGTTATCTCTCACGCTCATGTGAGGGAAAAGGTTAAAATGCTGAAACACCATTCCCATTTTATACAGAAGTTCACGCCTCTGCTTTTTGGGGATGTATTTGCCCTCTTCAAGAAGGGGACTTCCCTCAATATATATACTGCCTCCCTCAGCCTCTTCAAGATCTATAAGGCATCTCAAAAAGGTACTTTTACCGCTTCCCGACGGGCCAAGCACCGCTACAACATCGCCCTTTTGTACACTTAAGTCTATACCTTTAAGAACCTCAAGTTCTCCAAAATTCTTTTTGAGGCCTTTAACCGTAATCATTTCCATATCAGTAATCAAACTTCTTTTCCAAGAATTTAAACACAAGTGTCAATATATAACTCATCACAAGATAGAAAAGCGTCGCCACCAAAAATGCAGAAACATTGGTGGTTTTGTTGACTATCGTTTTTGTTACCTTCAAAAGATCCACAAGTCCTATAGCCGTAACAAGTGCGGTGTCTTTTATAAGGATTATTGCCTCATTTGATACGGCGGGAAGGGATATTCTGAACATTTGGGGCAGAACTATCTTAAACCTTGTCTGGGTCTCGCTAAGTCCCAAAACCTTCGCCGCCTCATACTGACCCTTGTCCACCGACAAAAGACCACCTCTGAATATCTCGGCAAAATATGCGGCATAGTTGAATATAAACGCTACCGCTCCCGCCACAAACCTGCTGTTTATGGTCACATATTTTCCTATAACCGGCAAATAGGGAAGCCCGAAATACACGAAAAATATCTGAAGCAGAAGGGGTGTACCTCTCATCAAAAGTATGTAAAGGGCAATAATTTTCGTTACGACCCTGTTTTTGGATGTGTATAAAAATGTGAGCAGTAACCCCAAAGGCACGGAAAATACTATAGTCACCGCAAAGAGCTTAAGCGTTAGCAAGCATCCCTGTGCCATTTGCGGTATCCATTCATTTAAAGGCATACTTTAGTCCTCTCAGTGCTGATAAATGTCCTCTCCGAACCATTTCTCGCTTATCTTTGCGGCAGTTCCGTCCTCACCCAACTCGTCAAGAGCAGACTGAAGCTTTGCAACAAGTTCGGTATTGCCCTTCTTTGCGGCTACACCGTAAACCTCATCGCCAAAATCGCCGTTTTCAAGTATGGTCACATCATTATTTCCCTGTTTAAGCTGATATCTTGCCACTATCTCATCGGCAACCACCGCATCGACTCTGCCTATGTCAAGGTCTGTGATGGCAAGAACATTGGTATCGTATTCTGTGATCTCACCAAGCTTTGAAGCCATTTCGTCCGCATCAACGGCATCCTTAGCGGAAGAGCCCGCTTGTACACCTACGACCTTTCCTTCAAGGTCTTCCTTCTTGGTGATGTCAGATCCGTTCTTCACTATAATGACCTGCTTGTTTTTAAGATAGGGCTTTGTAAACTCCATAGCCTCTTCTCTTTCGGGGGTTATGGTAAGGCCGTTCCATATAAGGTCGATATTACCGCTTTCAAGCTCAAGCTCCTTTGAATCCCAAGCTATAGGCTGAAACTCTACCTCACAGCCAAGCTTCTCTCCCGCAGCCTTTGCAAGGTCTATATCAAAACCTACGATCTCGTTCTTATCGTCTCTAAAGCCCATGGGAGGGAATTCATCATCAAGACCTATAACCAGCTTTCCTTCTATTTGAGCTGCCTCGGTAGAAGCATTACCCGTTGCACCTTCGGTATTTTCAGGGCTTTCGCCACCTTTATTTCCCGTGCTCGTACAAGCTGTAAATCCAAGACATAATGTAGTTGCAAGTAACATTGATAATAATTTTTTCATATCCTCTTCTCCTCGTCCTTGATCATTTAGTTACATGGTAATAAAATTATAACATTACGGTAGTTTTAAGTCAAGAATAATAGATATTCAATAATCAAGACGGGAGGATGCGTATCGGCATTTTAGTTGCACAAAAGTCAATATAAATTTATTTAAAAAAGCTCCCTAAAAGGGAGCTTTTTATCAACCTATTTTATTAACAAGCTTTGAAAGTCTGGACTTCTTTCTGGATGCTGTATTCTTGTGATATACACCCTTGGAAGCAGCCATATCTATGCTCTTTACAGCAAGTGAAAGTGCCTGATCTGCGGCAGCCTTATCTCCTGCCTCTGCGGCAACTACAACTTTCTTTATAGCTGTCTTTACAGATGACTTTATCATCTTGTTTCTTAATGTTTTCTTTTCTGTAACTAATATTCTCTTTTTTGCAGACTTAATATTTGCCACAATAAATTCCTCCGTAATTTAAATAAATGTATATATCAACTTATTTTTGCCTTTATCGGTTTAAATTAGAGGGATTTAGGCTATGCACTTAACGAGGGTGCACTCCGATAAACGCCAAAAACACTTTGACTATTATAACTTGTTTGTACTTGTTTGTCAACAATAATTATTCTATAAATTTTGCTATATTTTCGGGCACTGTTATGGATATATTGTCGGTACCGCACATTACAGTATTCTCATAGGAATAGGCTGTGGGATACTCCGTATCCTTATTGAAAAGGCCCTTCACCGTTATGGCTGTTGAGTAAAGCTCACCGTCTTTGTATTTTATAACAAGACTTGCAATGTCTATACTCATCTGGTCGTCGTCATAATCAATGTAGTTTGTAAGAAGGGGCATATAGCTCTTAACGGTTTGAGGGAAGGTATCCTTTTTAAAACCTATGCTTACCACCGTAAGACCGTCCTCTTCTTTTACTTCTTTATTTTCTATGCTTTCCTCGGGGAAGTTAGGCATAAAAACATCTATGTACTCAAGAAAATCGTTGGCAAAAAGGTAGGTGTTTTCTTCCTGTGTTACACCGCCGTTAAAGTCGGTGTACACATTTTCACCGTTGTAGTATACCTGTCTGGATACGCTTCCGCCGCCGTTTGTTTGAGTAACATCCGCCAACACTTTGTTGTCTTCCACAGTGGCTTTGGCTCTGCTTTTAAAGTTTACTACCTTCGCTTCTTTATCGGGATCCTCATCCCTTACAGCCGAAGCGCCAAAGTCTATAATGCCTTCTACCTGCCTTTGAGGTGTATCCAAAAAGGTGTCCCTTTTGTCGTTGAAATATTCAACGCTTGACATATCCACCTTGGTGGTCTCTTCCTTCTTTTTACAAGAAGGAAGTATGAGAATCATTGATAATATTATAAAAAGTATTCCGTATATTTTTTTATTTTTCATAGCCTGTCACACCATTTTCACTCATCCACTCAAGCTTGCACTTCATGAGATATTCCACAGTCTCGTTCTGCTTTCTGTAAATATCGTAGTAAAGCTCTTTTGTATGCTTAAGATCGTTGTAGGTAAGGTAAGGGTAGTCTACCATAATATTGGTATTTGCGGTATAGTAGAGAGCGTAATTTAAGTTATTGTCCGCAAGCACCCACTCTCCCTTTGTATCCTCTATGGCAAGAAGCATTTTGTTTGCAAAATCCAAATATCTTTGCTCATAAGTTATTTTGTATACCTTGTAAAGAAGGTTTATCTCCGAAAGCTGATGGTTCAAGGATACATGGGTATTGCTGTGAGGATAGGGATAGCCGTAGTCCTGCACCAGCCAGCCGTCGTTGTTGGTAGAGTAGTGATTATCCTCCGCATGGTGTATGAAAAATTCACAGTATTTTGAAAGTGCGAAAAGAAAATCGTCGTTGTTGTATCTCTTGTATGCCAAAAGAAGGCTTTCGGCAAAGTCCGTATTAAATCTTGTATCGTAAAATCCCGCACCTATATTAAAGTCCGTAGCAAGCCAACCCGACTTTGGAGATGTAGGCCAGTAACCAAGCTCACTTTGGTTTTGCATACAAGTGTATATAAACACATAGGCAAGGTCGAAGGTAGCAGGGAAAGAACCGTACTGTACAAAGGATGCCCCGGGGTAACAAGAGGGCTGTCTGTAAAGTGTGGTGGGGCTGTAGGGTGTATAATTAGAAGGAGTGGGGAAGTAGTAACCGTCCCAAGAAAATCTCCTTGTCTGTGCCAGATCTTGCTTAAGTATGGCAAAATGGTTCCAGTTGTTCCAATCCACCAAGGGTGTGTCTCCCGCCTTAAGGTACCATAACTCCCCTATAAAGCCTTCGTTTACGGGGAAGGAAAAGTTAAGGGTATAGCCCGAGGGAGACTGCTGTATCGTTATTTTCTCCTCAAGCTCGGGTAAATATTCAAGGGTGTTGTTTTCAAAATTGTTTTTGTACACCGCGGGAATACTTACGATGTAGTGGTCCGTGTCCGTATCTATGAAAAGGGTCTGTTTCGAGGTGTTTTCATAGTTTCCCGACATATACCAGCTGTCTGTATCGGGATCCACATATCTTATTTCTATACTGTTTCCCGGTATAAAAAGACTTTGTTCAAGTCTTTCTTCCAAGGACGAGTTAAAGGTGTATCTTGTAATATTAAACTCGGAATTATCGGGAAATTTAAAGACTTTTTGGTTTGCGGTATAAACATTGTCGTTGTGTACCACATTTACAGTAGGCTTTACATCCGTTATTGCCGTCCACTTGTCTTTGTTGGTTTTTCTTACTACATTGTAGGCGTTAAGGGCATCTCCCGTAAGAGGCTTACCCTCTGCATCGGTAGGATTTTCCCCGTACTTTTCCACATTTATGGTAGTTACTTCCACCCTCTTTTCGGTAGAGGCACTTACGGTCTCGGTGTCCTTTGTGGTAGTTTCCGTTTCCTCTTCTTTTACGGTTACTTCCTCGGTAGTCTGCTCCGTGGTCTGCTCCGTTACTTCAGCTGTGGTAGTCACAACTCTTACACCTCTTCCGGGGTTGGGGAGAGGCTTTTGGGTAGTGGTCTCTGTGGTAAGAGTAGTTTGTACAGTGGTCTCCGCCGTTTTCTTCACGGTACTCGGTATACTTTTTATCTTACCTGCGGAAGAACCCGCAAAAACACTTACCTGCCCTGCCGAAACAAAAAGAGATAACATCAGGGCAATTGCCGATTTTTTCATATTTTCACCTCATAAGTATATTCAAAATAACAATCCCCTGTATTATAACAGAAATACGAGTGTTTTTTTATTACAATATAATTAAAAAAGACAGAGAAATATAGATCGGAACGACACTCGGGTCGTTCCCTACAAGTTGTACAATAGGTTTTCGTTTGACCTAAAGTTTTCTGCGACGAATTAGTATTACCTATCTCCCACAATACAAAAAAGGCTTTCAAAAAGGCAATACCCTTTCAAAAGCCGAATATACACCCTGCCACAGCAGATAAAGCTATAAATGCCACGGGATGTATGTTTTTAAATTTTTTCATAAGTACAAAGAGTACAAGAGCAAGTATAAGGGCTTTAAAATTTATGATATCCAAGCCCTTGTTTTTTAAGTTTATAAAGCAAGAGCCTATAGCCATTATGCCGGCAGCCGCAATAAGTCCCACGGAAGCGGGCCTTATACCGTAAAAGCCCCTTTGTACATATTTGTTTTCTTTAAATTTGGCAAGTATCTTTGATACCGCCAACACCACTATAACAGAGGGTATCACAAGACCGAAAGTAGATGTGAAAGCCCCCGGGATAAACCCTGTTTTAAAGCCTACATAGGTAGACATATTTATACCTATAGGTCCCGGGGTACACTCGGATACCGCCAACATATCCACTATAGTACTCGCATCGAACCATTCGGGATGCCTTGTAGCCATATCATAGAGGAAGGGTATTGTGGCAAGCCCTCCTCCTATAGCAAAAAGTCCCGTTTTGAAAAACTCGTAAAATAACAATATATACATATACCTACTCCTTTTCTCTGAAAGAGCGGTACACTATCCCCAAAAGTGCCGATACGATCACAAAAAATACAGGATTTACTTTCAAAAACAGACTCGTGACCGTTACCGCTATAAATATACCCACACCAAAAATATCCTTCACGGCACTCTTCCAAAGCTTCAGTGTGGCATTTATAATAAGTACACCCACGCACACCCTTATACCCGAAAAGGCTTTTTCCACCATTTCTATATGGGCAAAATTTTGAAGTAAGGAAGCAATGAGGCATATTACTATAAGTGAGGGGGTTATGAAACCCAAGGTCGCCACAACGCCGCCTACCACACCTCCAACTTCGTTACCTACGAAGGTAGAGGTATTTACGGCTATAACTCCCGGGGTGCATTGACCTATGGCGTAGTAGTCCACAAGATTTTCTCTTTTTGTCCACTGCCTTTTTTCCACAAGCTCCCTTTCAAGTATGGGAAGCATGGCATAACCGCCGCCAAAGCACACCGCACCCATTTTGAGAAAAGTAAAGTATATATCAAAGTATTTTTTTGATCCCATTTTCATTCGTCCCAGTTGTGATATACATTCTTAACATCATCACTCTCATCAAGAAGATCCAAAAGCTTGTTCATTTTTTTGATATCCTCTTCGTCGGTAAGAGTGGTATAAGTTTGGGGTATCATAGTCACTTCTGCGGAAACATAGGCTATACCTGCCTGTTCCAAAGCCTCTCTTACAGCAGAGAAGTCCTCGGGAGCCGTTACTATCTCAAAGGAGTCCTCCTCCTCCGTTATATCCTCCGCACCTGCTTCTATAGCTGTCATTTCTATAGTCTCGGCATCGGTATCATCATCTTTTTCTATTATGATCTGACCTTTTTCGTCAAACATAAAACTTACACAGCCCGTAGCACCCATATTACCGTTACCCTTTGTAAAGGCACTTCTTACGTCTGCCGCAGTTCTGTTTTTATTGTCGGTAAGTGTCTCCACGATAACAGCTACACCCTTAGGACCGTAACCCTCATAAGTGATAGCCTCGTAGTTTACACCCTCAAGGTTTCCGGCAGCTCTTTTTATAGCCTTTTCAATGGTATCATTGGGCATATTATTGCTCTTTGCCTTTGCTATGGCATCTCTGAGCCTTGAGTTGGAGTCGGGGTCGGGGCCTCCCGCCTTTACGGCTACCGCCAATTCTCTGCCTATTACCGTAAATATTTTACCCTTTGCCGCATCGTTTTTCTCTTTCTTGTGTTTTATGTTGGCAAATTTGGAATGACCGCTCATTTTTCAACCTCCGCTGTTGTTTTGATATCTTTAATATACTGCTCATTTATATCTATAAGCCCCCTTATGTACTTCTCGGAGGGGCCTCCGTCTACCGTTCTGGCATTTACGCATTTTTCAAGACTTATAGCCTCATACACATCTTCCGTAAACACAGGGCTTACAGCCTTGTATTCTTCAAGTGTAAGCTCCTCAAGAGCCTTATCCTTCTCTATACAGTAAAGCACAAGCTTTCCTATAACTTCATGGGCACTTCTAAAGGGCATACCCTGTTTTACAAGCCAATCTGCGGCATCTGTGGCATTCATAAAGCCACGCTTTGCGGCAGAGTACATATTTTCTTTGTTTACCTTCATGGTCTTTACCATATTTGTAAATACGGGCAAGCACATTTTAAGTGTATCTATGGCATCAAAAACACCCTCTTTATCTTCCTGCATATCCTTATTGTATGCAAGAGGAAGCCCCTTCATGACCGTAAGAAGAGCGAAAAGTTCACCGTAAACTCTTCCCGTTTTTCCTCTTATAAGCTCTGCCATATCGGGGTTTTTCTTTTGAGGCATAATGGATGAGCCTGTGGAATAGGCATCGTCAAGTTCTATAAAAGCGTACTGACGAGATGACCATATAACGATCTCCTCGCAAAAACGGCTTAAGTGCATCATTATAAGGGAACAATCCGCCAAAAATTCTACAGCAAAATCCCTGTCGCTTACTCCGTCCATAGAATCAAGGGTTATGGAGTCAAAGCCCAATTGCTCCATAACGTATATTCTGTCCAAGGGGTAGGTGGTCGCAGCTAAAGCTCCCGAACCCAAGGGCATAACATTTGTTCTTTTGTAGGTGTCTTTAAGCCTTGATATATCCCTTTTAAACATTTCCACATAGGCAAGTACATGGTGGGCAAGGGTCACAGGCTGTGCATTTTGCAAGTGGGTGTAGCCCGGCATTATAACATTGACATTTTCTTTTGCAATGTTATTCAGCACCTCTATAAGCTCCGCAAGAAGAGAAGAGATATTATCCATCTCTTCTTTAAGATACATTCTTATATCCAAGGCTACCTGGTCATTTCTGCTTCTTCCCGTATGCAATCTCTTACCCACATCCCCTATTCTGGATATGAGTATACTCTCCACGTTCATGTGGATATCTTCCGCCTTTTCGTCAAAGCTTACCTTACCTGCCTCAATGTCTGCAAGTATCTCTTTTAATGTCTTTTGTATAAGGATACTGTCCTCCATAGGTATTATACCCTGTTTTCCCAACATTGCCGCATGGGCTACGGAGCCTGTTATATCCTGCTTGTACATCCTTTTATCAAAGCTTATGGATGAATGAAAGTGATCCGTAAAGGAGTCGGTAGACTTTGTAAATCTGCCACCCCAAAGTTTTTCTTTGCTCATAGTATTTCCTTTCAGTAAACCTGTGCAACTCCCGAGGCTATAGCCGCCTTAGCCACCGCCTCCGCAATATCCTTTGCCACACTCTTGTTAAATGCCGAGGGTATTATAATGCCTTTTTCAAGGTCTTCTTCCGTAACAAGCTTAGCAATGGCATCCGATGCCGCAAGTTTCATTTCATCATTTATATCCCTCGCCCTTACATCAAGAGCACCTCTGAATATACCGGGGAAGGCAAGAACATTGTTTATCTGATTGGGATAGTCGCTTCTTCCCGTAGCTACCACTCTTGCTCCCGCTTCCAAGGCAATATCGGGCATGACCTCGGGCACAGGATTTGCCATAGCAAATATTATGGCATCTTTATTCATGGTCTGTATCATTTCCTTTGTTAAAAGCCCGGGAGCCGATACTCCTATAAATATATCCGCACCCTTTACAATATCGGCAAGGGAGCCGTCTTTGTGGTTGGGATTTGTAAGAGCGGCAAGTTCCGTATATGCAGGGTCCTTGTAGCTCTTTTTGGAAGAGTACACGCCGTTAAGGTCTCTCAAAGTTATATCTTTTATACCTGCCTTAAGCAAAAGCTTTGCAATGGCTGTACCCGCAGCCCCCGCACCCGACATGGCAACAACGCAGTCCTCAAGCTTTTTACCCGTAAGCTTGCAGGCATTTCTTATACCCGAGAGCACTACCACCGCCGTACCGTGCTGATCGTCGTGGAAAATGGGTATATCGCATTTTTCTTTTAACTTTCTCTCTATCTCAAAACATCTGGGAGCGGAGATATCCTCTAAGTTTATACCTCCGAAACTTCCCGCAAGAAGGGATACCGCATTTACAAATTCATCAGGGTCCTGTGTTCTTACACAAAGAGGTATGGCATCCACATCTCCAAATTCCTTAAAAAGAACACACTTACCCTCCATAACGGGCATACCCGCCTCGGGGCCTATATTTCCCAAGCCCAATATTGCGGAGCCGTCTGTAATTACCGCCACCGTATTATGCCTTCTTGTAAGAACGTAGGAAAGGGTGGGATCGTTTTTAATGGCAATGCAGGGTTCAGCTACCCCCGGTGTGTAGGCTATGGAAAGATCTTCGGGAGTCTCAAGTTTCGATCTTGTCTTTATCTCTATCTTTCCTGCCCATTTTTTGTGCATTTCCATGGCTTTTTGCTTGTAGTCCATATCATTCTCCTTCTTTTAAGCCTTCCACATACTGTACAAAAGGATGCACAGCTTCGGCTTTTTCAAAAAATTCTTCCATATTTTTAAAGGTATAGGCTTTTTCAACATTTCCGTAGAAATTATATACCTTTACAAAATCTTCTCCTATATAAAGGGCAACGGTATGCTTGCCCTTAAATATATTCCTATGCCAATAGGTCACCAATGCGGGGGTATTCTTTTTACCTTTTTTGTAACCCCTTGTTACCTTAAAACCCTGTTTTTCAAGGAAATCTCCCAGTTTAACGGGTTTTGTACCAAACATTCCCCAAAAGAAAAGTGCCCTATGGTTACAGTAGTCAAAAACCTCCCCTATATCCTTTTTTATGGATAAGAGTTTACATATATTGTAAAGGGCTATAGCTCCGCAACCGTTATACTCCGCTTTAAAAAACCCGAGCCTTAAGTCTTTCAGCTTCCCCAAAGCCTGACCGTTGGCAAACCCTTCTATATTTATATTTTTGTTTATGCTACTGTTTTTCTTCCAAAGTGAAAACATCAGTTTCTCAATATATCGCTTCTGTCCTGTTCCTGTTGCAGATTGACATTGTTTATAAGCTCCACAGCCTTACTTGTAAGGGCAAGTATGCCGTAATGATTTGAAAAGACCACAGCACCTATCTCCATATCCGAGCTGTTTCTTGTAATGTGCCTTTCTATCTTTTCGATAAGAGCCTGCATGGCAGGTTCAAGTATGCCTGCCTCTTCAAGAAGATCCAAAGCCTCATCTATCGTTATACAATTTACGATATCGCTTAAAAGTGCGGAGGAGGCTCCCGCCTTTATGGCTGCCGTTACCAACACCTCAAGCCTACCGTCACCGCTTTTGTTATGAGTGTTAAGTATGCCCGCTCCAAGCTTTACCATCTTTCCTATGTGGCCTATGAGCACAAGCCCCTTCACCTTTGAATGTAGGCAAAAGGCTATAGTGTCTCCTATATAGTCGCTTGAACGTATAATTCTGTCCTCGGGGATATTGAACTCCTCTTTTGCAAATATCTCACCGTTGTTTCCGGGAGATGCCGCCAAATATTCATACTTCATCGCCATACTCTTTATGGCAAGCTGTATGGATCTTTTTGTCTGTGAGGCGTTCATAGGGGATACTACGGCACTTCCTCCAAGTATGGCAATACCGCCCGATATACCCTTCCTTTTTGCCACAGACTTGCCTAAAGGAGCGTATATCTCCACTTCTATGCCTTCTTTATAGTCTATTTCCTCGCAGATATAAAGTGCAGAGCTTTTTATTGCCTCCATAGCCTTTTCGTCTATGGCTTTTTTCCCCTCTTCCAAGCCATACACCTGTTCATCCGCTTTTCCTATACCTTCTCCGCCCTCTACCAAAATGCCTTTTTCGGCTTTTTTGACCTTGCTGTATATGAGTATGTCTTTAGCAATATCGGGATCGGAACCACTGTCTAACCTTACGGCACAGCTTACGCTTCCCTCCTCCGCACAGACATCTTCCACCACTATAAAAACCTCTTGTCCGTTGGGATCCATATAGGATATTTTTTTGATCTTACCACCGCTTAGAAGCATAAGGGTAGCCGCTTTTGTAGCTGCGGCCGCACAGCTGTCGGTACCTGTGACCTTTCTTAACGTCCTTGCCATATTACCCTCCTTGAGGAAACACCGAATAATTAATCCGTGGTTCCTTGATTTTCGTATTCTACCATAGCCTCTTTCGATACACTGTAATCGAAGCCTTTTCTCATAAGAAAATCAAAGGCTTTTTTCTTTTCCTTAAAGTCCGTAAGCGGCTCACCTTTGTATTTCTTCTCCAAAACTTCCAGGGCAAGGGCATAAAAGTCGTACTCCGTTTCTTCAAAGCACTCTCTTACGATCTCCTCCTCTACACCCTTTATTTTCAAATCGTATTTTATTTTAAGAGGTCCGTTTTTTTTGTATTTGTAGCTCTCTTTAATATACATGAGAGTGTATTTTTTATCATCGCAGTAGCCGTATTTTTGAAGAGTTTCCAAGGTCATCTCCACAATGTCCTCTCCAAAGTCTTTTTTTAATTTATCGGCTATTTCCTTACGGCTTTTAAAACCCGTACCTATAAACCTGACAGCCTTTTCCTTAGCCTTTGTAAAAACAAGCTCTTTGAGTATGGTATCGTATTTTTCCTCGCTTATTTCCGTATTTGGAACAAGTTTGTAGTAGAGAGCATCGCCCTCGCTTATGCCAAAGGAAAATTTCCCGTCTATAAATACGCTTACCCTGTTTTTATCCTTTACCTGAGGCTTTACATCCGTTATAAGCATGGCTTTTCACCGTTTATTTTTTTAGTGGCTTTTTCCGCCTTTATGCGAGGCAACATCACAAGTCTGCCGCAACCTACGCACTTTAACCTGAAATCCGCTCCTATCCTGAGTACTTCCCAGTCTTTACTGCCGCAGGGGTGCAACTTCTTCATGGTCAGTATGTCGCCTATGTTTATATTCATACTCATTTTTAAAACTCACAGTCCTTTGTGGGAAGGGTATTTCTATATTTTCTCGGTCAAGTCTTTTCTTTATAAGTCTTTTTAACTCTCTTTGTACCTGCCAATTTTCGCCTACGGTACATTTCGTCATTATCCTTAAGGTCACTTGGCTGTCTCCCAGCTCCTCAACACCCAGTACCTTCGGCTCTTCCTCTATACCCTTTACCTTACCCTCTTTGTATATTTTACTAAGTTCATCTTCCAGCACTTCTATTACAAGGTCTATATCCTCCTCGTAGGCTATACCTATATCCACTACGGCATTGTTAAAGCTTTTACTCATATTGGTAACGGCTTTTATGGTACCGTTGGGAATAATATGCACATCCCCTTCCATGCTTCTTATTACCGTTGTTCTTAAACCTATGGACTCCACTTTACCTGAAAATGAGTCTATTTTTATAATATCCCCTACCGCAAACTGGTTTTCGGTAAGTATAAAGAACCCCGTAAGCATATCTTTTATAAGGTCTTGCGCTCCTATACCCAAAGAAAGGGATGCCACTCCGCCTATAGCTACAAGGCTTGTAACATTTACTCCCCAATAAGAAAGTATTATACATCCCGTTGCAAAATAGAGTATATATTTTATGAGAGATGAGGATACAGTAGCTAAGGTCTTTGAGTTCGAATAGGGATTTTTATTGGAAGATAACCCCCTTCTCACCGCCATAGCCACAAACTTTATGACAAAATACGCTACTAAGAGTATTACAAAAGATATAAATATTTTTATGCTGTACGCAAGTACCGTCTCCACTTTCATAGAGGCACCTCAATGTATTTTATATCGCCTTTTTCCGCCTTAAGGGCACCGTTTGTAATATTTTCCATTTCCAAGGCAAAACTTTCCGCCTCTTCTTCGGGAGTAAATACGGATAATCCCACCTTATCGGTAAAAACCTTTTCCCCTTGTATGTATCCCTTTTTTTCTATGGTATGTTCTATCTTACCCAAAAGGCTGTAATCTATAGCTATACGGCTTTCTCTGTAGAGCAGTTTCTTCACAAGCCCTCCGTTTTCAAGAGCTTGCTTTGCACTTGTGGAATAGGCTCTCACCAAACCTCCCGTGCCCAAAAGCACACCGCCGAAATATCTTGTAACTGTTATCAGACAGTTAAGCACCTCTCTGCCCTTTAAAACATCCAAAATAGGAAGTCCCGCAGTACCCGAGGGTTCTCCGTCGTCTCCGTATTTTTCATAAGGAACCGCAGCTTTTAATCTAAAGGCATAACAGGTATGTCTGGCATCCCAATATTTTTTCTTTTCGGCATTTATCAAAGAAAATGCCTCTTCTTCGGAGTTTATGGGATATACCGTAGCTATAAATCTGGACTTTTTTTCAATATATTCCGCTGTGGCGATCTTTCCGACGCTGATATAATCCGTATTCTGGGTCATATTACTCTTCCCCTGTGCTTTCCTGTTCCGCCACCGTTTCTTCCGCCGCTGTTTCCGAGGGTTGTTCCGTTTCGGAAACTTGCTCTGCTACCGACTCACCCTCTATGACCTCTTCCTGTGCACCGTTGTTATTTTTGCCGTAGGTGGAAGAATAAAGTGTGCCGTCTGTTTGAAGTCTGTAAAGATCCAGACTTGTTGCTGTAGCTATAAGTACCTTGTTCGATTGAAGATAAAAAGCCATCTTCTTTATGGTTTGAAGGGGGCTGTACTTCCACAGGCTCTTTCCTCTCACATCATAGGCACAGTACATATTTCCGCAGGAGGCTATGGTAGCTCCCGCACCTACGTAGAGGGTATCAGCCGTTTCGGGCAAGCTCACGCTTCCCGTTTCTTTGCCGCTTCTGTAGTTGTACCAATGCAAGGTGTTTTTAAGGCTTGCGTTTTCGCTGTTATTTACCGCAAAGGTATCTCCGTAGGCAAGGGCTATATACTGTCTGTCCACAATGCCTGCCGCCGTTACCTTGTTTGTAAATTCCATCTTCCAGTTCTGTACATAAGTCTTACTGTTTCCACCGCCTATATTGGACATAAACTTATCCGTAAGTATGGTACAACTGCTGTCGGGCATAAATACCAGCTGACCTATAAAGACATCGTCTAAGCTTAAGGCACTGAACATACCGTCACTGTTGGAGGATTCCGAGGACTTATTGGTATAGTAGAATGATACCGCACTTTTCAAAGTAAGGTCGTTTATATTTATAAAGCCTACCGCATAAAATTTCCCGTCATTGGAAATATCGGCACAAACGGGAATACCGTCTTCATAGGCAAAATTACCCTTAGACATTATCTCCCCCGCAGAGGAGAAAACATCCACAACATAATCACTGCCGTTATTGCCTTGATATATCACAAGGCTGTAGCCCATGGGATTAACGGCGAAGTAGAGTATACTTCCCTCCGTAGTTACGGAATACAATCTTCCGTTGGTATTGTATACATTTAGCTGTCTGCCCTTATCATCGGCTACCGCCGTATAACTGCCGTCGTTTATAATTACGGGTGCGGTAAATGAAAATGTATCCGTCCAAGACACTTCCCCGTTTTTTGAAAGGAGGGTAACACCGTCTTTGGTACAAAACATAACATTTCTTCCCACTACGGTAAAGTCCGTTCTTGCCGAAAGACTGTACTGTCTTGAAAATGTGGCATTATCCCCTGCTATATCAAATATCTTGCCTAAGGCAAATAATATGAATATAAGACCAAGAGCACCTATTACAACAATTGCCACATTGTATACGCCGTATATTTTTTTTCTTTGTTTTTTTGTTTTCTTATCCGACTTTTTTTCAAGCTCTACCACCTTTTCCTCGGCAGTCTCTTGAGCTTTCTCCCCTTGAGGGAGAGGTTTTTCTTCCCCTTTTGTCGGCGGTACCGCCGAGTTTGCATTATATTTATCCTTTGATGCCATATATTACCTCATTGAATACTACACTTATCTTAACAGTATACAACAAATCATAAAAAAAGTAAAGGGGGCTAAAATCGGGAAAATAGGTAAAATTATGTATTTTCAAAAGGGCAATATATACAAAAAGTACAAAAAAGAGGCGATAAACATCGCCTCCGTGGTTGTCATATTTCTGTTATAAGTTCTATACTGTGACTTTCATTCATTTTCTTGCACATTTCCACAAATTTATCCAAAGGAACATCCTTTAACTGGCTGTTGGAGCCTCTGAAATTTATGGAAACCGTTCTGTCGTTCATTTCCTTATCACCTAAAACGATGATATAAGGGTCTTTGTAGTTTTTGAACAGCTTTATTTTCTTGTTCATATTTTCTTCGCTGTAGTCCGCTTCTACCCTTATACCCGCAGACTTAAGAAGTTTTTCCACTTCCTTGGCATACCGGTTATGCTCTTCTTTTATAGGCACTATACCTACCTGATAAGGTGAGAGCCAGAAAGGAAAGGCACCCTTGAAATGCTCTGTGATGATACCTATAAATCTTTCGAAGGAGCCGAATATAGCTCTGTGAAGAACTACGGGCTGTTGCTGAGAGCCGTCATGTGCCACATACTTAAGTCCGAAGTTTTTGGGAAGTTGGAAGTCAAGCTGTATGGTACCCAACTGCCATTGTCTGCCGAGACAATCCTTCATTTGAAGGTCGATCTTAGGGCCGTAGAAAGCACCGTCACCCTCGTTTATCTCATAGTTTCCTTCACCAAAAAGGTTTCCAAGCACTTCTTTTAAGTTCTTCTCCGCTTCGTTCCAAACCTCTATATCTCCCATGAAATCCTCGGGTCTTGTGGAAAGCTCTGCCTTGTAAGATAAGCCGAAATCACCGTAAATTTGGTTTACGATATCCATGATATTCTTGATCTCGCTACCTATCTGCTCGGGTGTTACGAAGAGGTGACAATCATCCTGTCTGAAAAGCTGTACTCTGAAAAGTCCGTTAAGCTGACCGGATTTTTCCATTCTGTGTACACAGTCCGTTTCATTGTATCTTATGGGAAGTTCCTTGTAGGAGTGGAGCTTTCTCTTGTATACCGTCATGGCGTTAGGGCAGTTCATGGGCTTTATGGCAAACTTAAATACATCGTCGCCCTCTTCCCCCTCCTGAGGGTCGTTGTTGTGTATAAGGAACATATTGTCTCTGTAGTGAGCCCAATGTCCGCTTGTTTTCCAAAGGAGCGTGCTGTTTACTATGGGAGCCGCTATCTCCTCATAACCCTTATCCTCGTGTATATCTCTCCAATAATCCAAAAGGGCATTGAAAAGTTTCCAACCTCTGGGAAGCCAATAGGGCATACCGGGAGCTGTCTTGTCAAACATAAAAAGATCAAGTTGAGGACCTAATGTCTTATGATCTCTTTCCATAGCCTCTTTTACAAGAGCAAGGTGGTCTTTAAGCTGCTGTTTATCGGGGAAAGCGTATACATATACTCTCTGCATCATATCTCTGTGCTCGTCGCCTCTCCAATAGGCTCCGGAAACACTCTTAACTTTAAAGGATGCACTTAAGAGTTCCTGAGAGTTAGGCACGTGAGGGCCTCTGCAAAGATCCAAGAAATCATCGCCTGTGTTGTAGGTGGTTATGGTCTCATCGTCGGGAAGATCGTTTATAAGCTCAACTTTAAACTTCTGATCCTTAAATATCTCAAGAGCTTCCTGCTTTGAAACTTCTTTTCTTACGAAGTCTTCCTTCCTCCTGAGTATTTCCGACATTTTATTTTCAATGGTCTTGTAATCATCTTTTGTCAGTGTTCTGGGTAAAAGAAAGTCATAGTAAAAACCGTCGTCGATCTGAGGACCTATGGCTATTTGCACATTTTCTTTACCAAACATTTCCATCACAGCCTTAGCCAATACATGGGCAAGAGAGTGACGATACACTTCAAGATATTCTTCTTTTATCATATTTGCCTCCATAGTGTGTTATAAAAACATATTAACACTAATTTACCACAAAACAGATATAAATACAATATCTATGTTAAAATTATTTTCTTCACTTATGAAAAAAGCCTATGTTCGGCTTTCGAACATAGGCTTATGAACCTGTAAATTATCAGGTATTGAAGGAACAATTTGTGCAATTTGCATTCTTTATGGTGTCTTTCATGGTTCCCGATACGGAAGTACAGTTTTTAAGAGTATGAGGTCCGCAGCTGTAACCGCTTGCTATGGAGAGATAGAAGTTCATATAGTTGCTTGTACCCGTGCAGTTTATAAGAGTAAGAGCTCCCGTATTGCTGTTCTGGTCGAAACCTGCAAGCTTGTTTCCTGTTGCGGTGCAATTTTCAAGATAGTGATTATCTGCCGTAAAAGCTCCGCCTATCTTAAAACCGTTGCCGTTTCCGTTGTTTACTCCCGAGTAATTAGCCTGGCTGTTGTATACCTTTACCGCATTGCCCGCTCTGTAAAAATCAAAACCGTCATCGGAGTTGTAGTTAGCATAGCAGTAATTAAGCACATTTCCGCTACCCGCTTCAAGCTTTACCGCAAAACCGTCGGCATTTTCTCCTCCTGTCTTATCATCGTAATTGTAATTGGAGGTCACGTTGTAGATAAGGTTGTTGGAACCGCCGTTGGATATTTGAACGCCCGTATCCTGACATTTTGTAACAGTAACATTTTTAACGGTGTTGCTGTCTCCGCTAATATATATACCGTTATCTCCCGCTTGTGTAATAGCAAGGTCCTGTATGGTGGAACTGCTTCCTACCATCTGTATACCCCTGTTGGCATCGCCTGTTGCCATTTTGGAATAGTTAAGGGTGGTTTTGCCCTGACCCGCACCCTTTATGGTAACATTTTTATAGAGTGTGGTAGTAGCCGTTTCGTAAAACGTACCCGAGCCTAAGGATATTACAGAGCCGTTGGATGCTGCCGCATAGGCTTGTGCAAGGGTAGAATAACTTCCGCTACCGTCCACCGTTATAACTCCGCTTGCTGTGGAAGAGCCAGAAGAAGAGGATGAGCTTGAAGTACTTGTACTGCTACTGCTTGAGGTGGATGCGGAAGAATCATAAGAATCTACCTGTATTTTATAAATATTTATGGCACTGTTGGAAGAATAGAGATATACCACGGAGTTATTTCCCGTGTATGTGTAGCTTTGAGTACTTATGGCAGTATCTGCCGTAAGTTCCGTAAACTTTCCTCCGCCAGCATTTCCTATAACAAGCTTTCTGCTTGAACTACCCGTAGACCTTAATGTGACTTTTATAACATTATTGCCGTTCTTTGTTACGGGTACCTGTACACATCTGTATCTTTGAGATGAGTTTGCTACTCCCGCACCACCTAAGTTAAGAGCGTAATTGTAACTTACACCGCTTAAGCTTTGGCTGTCGGAAATAACACTCATGGTCTTGCTTGAATTTGCATATAAACCTAAGCTGCTTACATTCACATTTGAAGAAATGGTGCCCAGGCTGTTAAACCCCGTGTTCCCGAAATTCCAACTTGTTGATGTAGCCGCAAAGCCTGTACATACTGCTGTACTTCCTGCTATAACGGCTGCGATGATCCCTGCTGTTAGTTTTTTAAATACCTTCATTTTTGTCCTCCTTATTGAACTATAGCAGTGAGGAACACCGAGTAATGCGGTTGAAGTACCGAGAGCTAAATTATTCGGTGGTTCCCTATCCTTTACATCCCGAATTATAGAGTGTGACACGATGTCGCAGTCAATATATTTTTCTCAAAAAAGTGGGATAACAGCCATTTTTGTGAGTATACAACAAAAACAGAGGGGCTTTTTTGTGGAGTTTTAATACAGTGGCAGTTTGGATATCAAGATTTTATATATTGAAAGAAGCCGTAAAATATTGTATAATTTAATCAGCGAAAGAATGTTTATTATCAAGAAAGTTGGGATAGCGTGACAACAATAAACAGAGCACATAAAGACAGGCTTTTCAGAGCTATATTTGGCAGAGAGGAAAATAAAAAGCTTACACTTGAGTTATACAACGCTGTAAATAATTCCCACTATACCAATGCAGATGATATTCAGCTTACGATAATTGAAGATGTTATATACATGGGTATGAAAAACGATGTATCGTTTATAATAGGAGATACTCTTAATCTCTACGAACAACAGTCATCCATCAATCCAAATATGCCACTCAGATTTTTGGAGTATGTCGGAATGGTGTATTCCAAATATGTTGAAGAAAATGCAAATTTTAACATTTACAGTTACAAGCTACAGAAAATACCTACACCTAAGTTCGTTTGTTTTTACAACGGAGTAGATAAAACAGCAGACAGAAAGATACTTAGGCTATCCGAAGCTTACAATGGTGAGGGTGATGTTGAAGTTAAAGTTTTGATGTTGAATATCAATTATGGACACAACAAGGAACTTTTGAACATTTGCAAACCACTCTCAGATTATGCTTGGTTTGTAGAAAGGATCAGATATAATCAAAAAATAACCGACAATATTGAAATGGCTGTAGATCAAGCTATAGAAGAAATGGACGAAGCATCACAGGTAAAGGAATTTATATTGGCAAACAAAGCGGAGGTGAGACGTATGTGTATTACCGAATACGACGAAACAAAGGTACTGGCAGCACTAAAAGAAGAAAGCAGAGAAGAGGGTAGAGCCGAGGGCATTTTGGATACATTGATCGATCTTGTAAAGAAAGGATTGCTTTCGGTTAGTAATGCGGCAACTCAAGCAGGTATGTCTGTTTCGGAATTTGAGCTTAAATCCGGGTTAAAGGCATAAATGTGT
>JAFSVK010000064.1 GCA_017444985.1 Bacillota bacterium | reverse complement strand
TGATCACATGGCTAAAGGAGGAAAAGGGGCAGTTATTATACAGGATTCAGCTGGGGCGGGAAAAGCAATTCTGACAAATCAAAGCATTTTAAGAAAACATAGAATGCTTGCAAGTATAAAAATGCCTGCTGATTTGTTTAATCCTAACGCTATTGTTCAGACAAGTATATATGTCTTTGAAGCCGGAACACCGCACAATTTTGATTATGATATTGTAAAATTCATTGATTTTAGAAATGATGGCTATAAAAGAACAGAGCGCACAATAAACGATGTAGACCATCCGGCAGAACGGTATCAAGATTTGTATTTGATATTCAAATTAGGTATGAATGCACGGAACAACGCTACTTTTCATTCGGAGTTGTGGGATTTAGAGAGTGTCTATTGTGAAGATACAATAACTGACAGCGGCAAAGACTGGAACTTTGAACAGCACAAAAAATTTAATACCGAGCCTACAAAGAGTGATTTTGAGCGTTCAATATGTTCCCATTTTGCATGGGAAGCAGGCATAATCACAGAGCAGTTGTTAAAGAGCCTTCATGATAATTCAAAGGCAAGCAATAAGAAAACAAAGTCCTTTACAGTAGAGGAATTGTTTATCATTGACAAAACTCCGAGCTATAACAAAGACAGTCTGACAGAGGTAATAGATAAAGAATATGATTATATTACCCGCACATCAACAAACAGAGGAATATGTGAAACAACAGGATATATTAGCGATAAGGGTTTGAATGAATCTGGTACATTCAGCCTTGGATTATTACAAATGACATTCTTCTACCGAGAGCGCGAATGGTATGCGGGGCAGTTTGTAAGAAACATTAAAGCAAAGTTTGAATTAAACAAGTATACAGGGCTATATTTTGAAACAGTTCTTAGCGGCTTATCCCCTTATTTATTATCCGGCCTTGTGCGTGATGTGGATGAGGCTTTTCTTTCATCGAAAATAACATTACCTGTTGATGATAAAGGTAGGATTGATTTTGAATGGATAGAGCGTTTTGTGAAACAGCAAAAGAAAGCCTTATTAGATAAGATTGTAGCTATTTACAAAAAGGAACTTGACGACAAGGGGGATGAAAACGAGTAATAAAAAGTACTTTATCTCCTTTAACGCGCTAGTTAATTCCTTATATCAGGAATTTCAGATTTCGATTTGAGATTCAATCTTGCATAAAAATTTTTCTTGTGTTAATATTCTCCTCGTTGTGAATAAGAGGCCTCATCGACTAGTGGTCTAGGTCGTAGCCCTCTCAAGGCTAAAACACGAGTTCGAACCTCGTTGAGGCTATTTCTCATATAGAACCTTCTTAAAGGATTTTTTTACTTTTTTTTTATGCAGCTTCTGTTAACGCAGAGGCTTTTTTTTTCCCCCCATTTTTTAATCCCCGCAGCCTTGCGAGGCCGCAGGGATTTTCTTATTCAGTCTTATTCACTTTCACTATGATAATTGAACGATTGCTGAAGTTATCGGCGCAAAGATTGAAGTTGCTATGATTGCAATAATTCCGCCGACAAAGACAATCAACATCGGCTCAAGCAATGACACTGTAGCCTTGACCTGTTCGTCAAGTTCCTGATCGTACCAGACCGCAACTTTCTCTAACATGTTGTCGAGGTGTCCGGTCTCTTCGCCAATTCTCATCATCTGAGAGACTAGAACAGGAAAGATTTTCGCCTGCCTTGCCGAGTCTCCGAGTGATATTCCCCTGATTACCCCCTGCCTCAAAGCCGCGTAACCTTCTTCGAC
>JAFSVK010000063.1 GCA_017444985.1 Bacillota bacterium | reverse complement strand
TCGGTATTTGTTAAAGCATTGGTAATTATAGGACGAAACATCTCCCAATTAATAACAGCATTAAGCTTTTCAAGTATATCACCCATTTTGCTGAGCTTTTCCAATCTGTTGCTTTCGTCGAATAATCCTATTTGTGCCATGCTTGTGTCCTCCCTAAGTTGATGTAGTTATTATACCATATTTAGCGGGAAATTGCATGACTTTTTAGAGATACCCTTTTGTTTATAAAAACGACCCTGATTTCAAGAGAAAACAGGGTCGATATTTTTATCTTTTTCTTACAAAGGTGGGTATGTTAAGTTCGGTTTTAAAATCTTCCTCATCCTTTACGGGGGTGAAGGTCTGTGTCATACCGGGTTTTACAACATTATCCGAGCGTTCGGGCTTGGGTTCGTTGTTTCTGCTTACTATGTTGTTAGGCTTGGGTGCAAACATACCGGGAGTAAGCTTTGAGGGAGCGGGCTCTTCCTTCTTTTCTTCCCTTTGAGCTTGAGCCTGATTTACGGGAACTACATTGCTGTTCTTATTTTCATCGAAAAGAGAGTTATAGTTGTTTATATCATCCATAGTATCTTTTCTCTTGGGAACAGCTCTTCCCATGGATTTTTTAGGTGGTTGAGGAGTAGTGTCCTTTAATCCTGTAGCTATAACGGTAACCACAACTCTGTCTCCTAAGGATTCGTCTATGGATGTACCGAATATAAACTCTGCATCTTCATCTATAGCATCGGATATGATCTCAGCGGCTGCATTTGCCTCAAGAAGGTTGAGATCGGGGCCCGAAGTGAAATTAACGATAACGCTTTGAGCACCGTCAATGCTTGTTTCAAGAAGAGGGGACTCTATAGCCTTTCTTGCGGCATCTTCTATGCTGTCGGATTCGCCTATACCAAAGTGAGCAAGCCCCTTATCTTTCATAACCGTGGTGATATCCGCAAAGTCCAAGTTGATCTCACCGGGTTTTGTAACAAGATTTGCCACACCCGTAACACCTTGTTGAAGAACATTATCAGCAAGGATATATGCTCCACCCATTGTGGTGTTCTTATCTGCTGTATCTATAAGCTTTTGGTTGGGTATAACTATAAGGGTATCTACATTGCCTTTAAGTTCTTCTATACCTTCCATGGCATATTTCATTCTTTTTCTGCCTTCAAAGAGGAAGGGCTTTGTAACAACAGCTACGGTAAGTATGCCTTTTTCCTTTGCTGCTTTAGCTATTACGGGGCAGGCACCCGTACCTGTACCGCCACCCATACCTGCGGTGATGAAAACCATTTCCACACCTTCAAGTATGCTTTCAACATCGGACAAATTCTCTTCTGCCGCCGCCTTGCCTATTTCGGGGCGAGCTCCCGCACCTCTTCCTTTTGTAAGCTCTACACCTATCTCAACTTTCTTTTGGGCGTGTGAGCCGTTAAGAGATGTAAGGTCGGTATTTACAGCCACAAACTCGATGCAATCGTCATTTAACTCCACCATTCTGTTTACGGCATTACATCCGCCTCCGCCTACGCCTAAAACAAGTATTTTTGCTACATCGTTTCTGTAGGCTACAACGGTATTATTTTTATTATCGTCTAATATCTGTATCACAAGAAAACCTCCTATAAATATCTGCAACGGTATATTTCCATACAAAAAGCACGGTAGGATAAATTATGATCCAAATTCATCCTGTAACATAATTGTAATATTTTTTTGTGCATATTTCAAGTATAAATTTAAAATTTTAATAAATATTTTTGTGGAGCGAATTATTTGCTTATATCTTTAAATTTAAAACTTGAACGACCCTCTGCGTAGTCGGCTACTATTTGACCTTTTCCGTAGAGTTTGTACTTATATGTCATAAGTCCGTCAAGACCGACGGGGCCTCTTGCGTGTATTTTGCTTGTGCTTATGCCAACCTCTGCACCGAAACCGTATCTGAAACCGTCGGCAAAACGGGTGGAGCAGTTAAGGTACACACCTGCGGAGTCGACTCTGTCCATAAAGTATTCCGCACTTTGGATATTTTCCGTTATAATGGCATCTGTATGGTGAGAGCCGAATTTATTGATATGCTCTATAGCCTCGTCTATATCTTCCACTATTTTTACGGATATTTCAAGGTTTAAATATTCTCTGCGAAAATCTTCATCATCCATAGGCGCTGCCTTTATAAAAGAGCAAACTTCCTTCGTACCGTTTATAGCCACATCTTTAAGATTTTCGGCTAAAAGGGGAAGTATATCTTTTGCTGTTTGTCTGTTTACAAGAAGAGTTTCCACGGCATTGCAGGCTGCTGTGTACTGTGTTTTTGCATCCCTTACCACTTTTAAAGTTTTTTCAAAATCGGCTTCTTTATCGATATATATATGACAAATACCGTCGGCGTGACCCATTACGGGTATTTTGGTGTTATCCATAATGTGGCGTACAAAGGCATTTGAACCTCTGGGAATTAAAAGGTCCACATCCTTATCACACTTTAAAAGCTCATCTATTTCGGCATGGGATTCTGCCTGAAAAAGACAGTTTTCGGGAAGTCCCGCTTCTATAGCGGCTTTTTTTATAACTTCAAAAAGTGCGCTGTTGGTATTTGCGGTTTCTTTTCCGCCTTTAAGTATGGCACAATTTCCGCTTTTGATACAAAGGGAAGATATTTGTACAAGGGCATCGGGTCTTGCTTCGAAGATCACACCTATAACACCTATGGGACAGGATACTTTTTTAAGAACAAGGTCTGTATCAAGTTCTCTTTCAAAAAATATTTTACCTATAGGGTCGGGAAGGGAAATGAGGTGGTCTATACCCTCAAGTGTATCTTTAAGCTTCTTTTCGTCAAACTTAAGTCTTTTTACAATTGCCTGTGATATGTTGTTATCCTCGGCATTTTTTAAGTCTTTTTTATTTGCTTCAAATATAGCTTCTTTTTCTCTTTCCAAGCTTTTTTTTATATTTTCAAGGGCACTGTTTCTTAAATCTGCCTTTGTTGCCGCAAACAGGGCAGAGGCAAGTTTCATATTGTGTGCCTGTTCCTTTACTGTCATAGATCTTCTCCTTTTCTTTTTAAAATATCCGAAAAGTATTTCCACTTTGGATATATTTTCTCAACCGTAGCATAAAATGCCTTGGAATGGTCGGCATGTTTAAAGTGTGCAAATTCGTGTACAAGTACATATTGAAGACAGCCTATTGGATAGGCTATAAGTTTTGCATTAAGAGAAATGGTTTTTGTTTTCAGACTGCAGCTTCCCCACCTTGAAGAAAGTTTTTTTACTTTGAAAGTAGGGTAGGGCGTATAGCCGGAAAACAAGGGGTATATTTTGGGTGCAGTCTCAAGGGCATACTTAAGTATCTCTTTCTTGGCAAAACTTAAAAATATATTTTCGGCATACTCTTTATCTTCAAGCCTTGAATATATTTTAATATTTTCCTCTTCAACCTCAACACCCTCTTTAAGTGAGGGTATTATACAGAGTTTGTATTTTTTACCCCAAAGGCCTATATTTTCGCCGTTTTCAAAGGTACTTTTCTCTTCTTTTGAAAACTTTTCAAGGGCTGAAATTATAAAGGGGGCGTTTTTAAGTACAAAACTGTCTATTTCCCTTTTTGGTACGTACCTGTTGGCAGATACATTTACACTATCCTTCCGTATCCTTAAATTCAGGTTTTTAACGGGTTTGATCGTTAATGCGTATGTTATGGTTTTGTCTTTGTATTTTACTTTTCTGTATTCCATTTCAGAACATACTTTCTTCAAGTCCGAGGGAAGGGTAAGCGTTTACACTCATATCCGCAATATTACCCTTTAAATACTCATAATATGCAGCAGAGCCTATCATAGCGGCATTATCTGTACAAAGTATAATATCGGGTACGGAAAATGTTATATTCTCTCTTTTGCACATAGCTTCTATTTGGGCACGAAGGTGCTTATTAGCCGAAACTCCTCCTGCAAGGGCAAGCTTTTTAATGCCTGTTTGCTTGCAGGCTCTTTCCGCCCTTTCTGTTAAAATGTCGGTCACAGCCTTTTGAAAGCTTGCGGCAATATCCGCATTATTTATAGGTTCGTTTTTCATTTTTGCTTTGTTTATGTAGTTAAGTACCGCACTTTTAAGTCCCGAAAAGCTGAAATCATAAGAACCTTCTTCAAGATAGGCTCTGGGAAATTCTATTGCCTCGGGGTCGCCTTCAAGTGAAAGCTTATCTATTCCGGGACCTCCGGGGTAGGGTATACCCAATACTCTTGCCACCTTGTCAAAGGCTTCTCCTGCGGCATCGTCTCTTGTTCTGCCCAGTATCTCAAAGTCGTCGTAATCTTTTATGTGTACAAGGTGGGTGTGTCCTCCGCTTACAATAAGGCAAATAAAGGGAGGTTCCCAAGAAGGGTCTTGTATATAGTTTGCCGCTATATGGCCTCTGATATGATGTACGGGTACAAGAGGCTTATTTAAAGCAAGAGAAAGTGCCTTAGCCTCGGAAAGGCCTACAAGAAGAGCACCCACAAGCCCGGGACCGTAGGTAACGGCTATGGCATCAAGGTCTTCTTTTTTTGTTTTGGCCTCTTCAAGGGCTTGTTGTATGACTACATCTATGGCTTGTATGTGCTGTCTTGATGCTATCTCGGGCACTACACCGCCAAAAAGCATGTGGGTCTTTATTTGGGAAGATATTACATTTGACAATACCTTCCTCCCGTTTACCACTACAGCGGCAGAGGTCTCATCGCAGGAGGTCTCTATGGCAAGTATTTTAATGTCAGGCATTTTCTTCCTCCTCAAATAAAAGTACGGTATTTTTTCTGTCCTTTCCTATATAGGTCTCGGGAAATATATTTCTGGCATTATCAATATACTCCTCGGGGAAGGGCATAGAAGGGCTAAAGTGTGTAAGCCACATTTGCTTGACCTCGGCTTTTTTGGCTATGGTGGCAGCCTCTGAGAATATCATGTGCTTTTTCTCTATAGCCTTATCAAGTTTTTCATCCTCTCCGTACATACCTTCACATATAAAAAGGTCTGAACCCTTTACAAAGTCGGGAAGGTCTTCTGTGGGTCTTGTATCGGTACAGTAGGATAGGCTTATACCCTTTCTTTCTTTTCCCAAAACATCTTCGGGACGGTATATTTTACCTTCATACTCCAAAACATCTCCTTTTTGAAGTTTGCTCCATAAATTTTTGGGAATATTCAAAGAAAGAGCCCTTTCAACATCAAATTTACCGGCTCTTTTAACATCTATTCTATATGCAAAACAAGTTATTCTATGGTTTACCTTAAGTGAGGATACGTTAAAAACGCTGTGGTTAAAGCTTTCTCCCGCCTCCAACTCCTTTATTATAACTTTAAAAGGAAGTTCGGGGCAGATCCTGCTAAGACCCTCGTATACATTTTTAAGTCCCTTAGGTCCTGCCAACATTACAGGCTCTTCTCTCATGGAGTTGCCCAAAGTTAAAAGCAACCCGGGAAGCCCCGAAATGTGGTCAGCGTGATAGTGGGTAAAACATATAAGATCTATGTTTTTAAAACCCCATCCCAATTGTTTCATGGTCACCTGGGTACATTCTCCGCAGTCTATAACCATCATCCTACCGTCAAGCCTTAGCATTAGGGAGGTAAGAAAGCGGTTAGGCAAGGGGAGCATGCCCCCCGTGCCTATAAGCGCCGCATCAAGCATAATTTATCACTCTTTTTCTTTCTTATCTTTCTTTTCTTCTTTTTTGGCGTCTTCTTTTTCTTTCTTCTTTTCTTCTTCGGTCTTTACGGAAGAACAGCCGTATATTTCAGATTTCTTAACGGGTATTCTTATACTTCTGCTGGAGCCTGAGCCAAATTCCACAAGTACCTTTTCATCACCTATCTCCGCTACTTTTCCGAAAAATCCCGAGGATGTCATAACCTCATCACCCGGCTTCATAGCCTCTTGTATTTCCTTAAGCTCGTTGCTTCTCTTTTTCTGAGGCTTTATTATAAGGAAATAGAACACAGCTACAAGTACAACGATATATCCTACCATAAGAAGCATAGAACCTTGAGGATTTGCCTCTGCCGCATTGCTCTGAGGCTGTTGCACCTCTGCGGAATTTACGGAAGCGGTATCGTTGCTTCCCGCATTTTCGGGTGCAGCCCCCTGTTCCGGCTGGTATACTTCGTAAGTTTTGCTTTCTGCTAACAAGTAAAAAGTTTTCATTATATTGTCTCCTTTTTATATTCCGACGATAAACGACAGTTTTATAATTATATATCATAAAAAGGCTTTAGTCAAGATATATAGTGGTGCAAACTTCAAAATTCATATAGTGTTGTAAAGTTCAAAATACCAAACAAAAATGTGTATATTGAAGAAATAAATACGATTTTAAAGGATTGTTCGGATAATCAACTTGCAATAGTCTTAACGATACAATACCATATTTAAAAAAATAGTATAGTTTTAATACTAATGCAGAAGGAAACCTATTTTATGCTTAACTTCGGTAGTAGTCTTTATTTTGGCAGTGTTATACGGGCGGAATGACACGCGGGTCGTTCCCTACAGGTTAATCCGGAGTTTTTGGAATTGTTATCTTTTTGTTAAAGCCCAAGATTTCCACAAAGAATAAATATTAAAATTTAAAACAATCAGTGAATAGATAATAAAAGAGGCGTTTACGAGTTAACTGTAAACGCCTTTTTCTCAATGTTTCAAAAATATATGTATAAGCAAAAGCCCGATACCGCAGGCAAGACAGATAACACCGTTTGTGAAGGCGGAGTTGCCGCTTGCACGAACTACATGATCTTTTCCTTCAAGAAAATAAACTTCTATTTCGCTGTCAAGTTCAAATTTCTTGGTGCTGTCATAAAGTTCTGTAGGCATTTCGAATGTTTCACCGTTGTGCTGAAATCTTACGATAGGGTTGTATGTGGTGCGGTTCCTGTTGTCGTGACCCTCTTCATAGCCTATTACCTTGCCTTTTATAGGGGCTCCGCTGCTTTTTGCCTTCACAAATAAAAATATTTGGTATATACCGGCTATAAATGCTATCACACATAATATAAGTGTGTAAGACATTTTAAATCATTCCCTTCTCTTCTTCTATTGTTTTTATCAATTTGGAGAGAAGTTCTCCTTCCATATCGGCAGTTGCACCATGTAAGTGTCTATAATCTTCTATATATTCAAGACCTTCATTTGCAACTTGTAAAGCTCTGTCACGACCTTTATTGGTATAGTAGAGAAAATATGCATAAACACGGCGACCGTTGGAGTCTTTGTTGTTTTCCAGCTCACCCTCAAGCATAGCTACAATATTCTGTGCGGCGGGAGTATCTCTTTCTATAAAGGAGCGATAGAATATAAGTTCAAACAAAACACCGTTGAAGTCGCTGTTATTAAAATTCGGTATACTTTGGTTAAATATATTTATGTAGGGTGTAAGCTTGTCATATTCACCTTTATCAAGGTAATGCCAATATCTTATAAGTATAGGTGTTAATTCTTTTGCGACTGCATAGCGTTTCACCTCGGGCTCTTCCCCTATAAGTTCAAGATCTCTCGGACGAATACCACTTTTTAATTTAGATCTGTACTCGGCTGTTTTATTGAGATATTCTGCCATAGGGGCATTATCTTTGCCTTTTATTACCATATTGAGTATAAAGCATAAAAACAGCAGAGAGATAACAATGGCTTCTATGAGCATTACTTTTACAAATACAGAAGAAAAGTTAAATGTAAGCAGAAGTATTGCTAAAAATACTACAAAAGGCAAAATTGCACTTATAAGCCCGTATTTCGTGTCTTTTTCTTCACTCAGCCCCTCGGGTGGGTTAACAGTACATTTACTTATCAATTGCGGATTGGTGGATTTTAATACTATCCTGCCGTTTTCATTTTTAATATTGAAAAATAAAAATACAAAAGAAACAAATTCTCCGCCTATCATTTTGTATACTATAAGTTTTGTGAGTTCAAACACAAAGGTATATACCACCAATGCAAATATCATACCCACAACACCGTAAAGCATAAAGTATGCAAGTAATTTCATATTATTCTTTCCCCCAATATTTTATAAAAAGGCGTTTTCGGCTTTACCGAAAACGCCTTTTTTATAAATATTATTTATTCTTCAAGTTGAACCAAGCGTTAAGACCTAAGTACTGAGCCTCATCACCAAGCTCTTCTTCTATTCTTAAAAGCTGGTTGTATTTAGCAACACGGTCTGTTCTTGCGGGAGCACCTGTCTTGATCTGACCTGCGTTTACAGCTACAACGATATCTGCTATAGTTGTATCCTCGGACTCGCCCGAACGGTGAGATACTACAGCTGTCATATTGTTTCTGTTAGCAAGCTTTATAGCGTCGAAGGTCTCTGTAAGAGTACCGATCTGGTTAACCTTTATAAGTATGGAGTTAGCTACGCCAAGGTCTATACCCTTCTGTAATCTCTTAACGTTTGTAACGAAAAGGTCATCGCCTACAAGCTGAACCTTGTCACCGATTCTCTCTGTAAGAAGTTTCCAACCATCCCAGTCTTCTTCTGCAAGACCGTCTTCTATGGAAATGATGGGGTACTTCTCGCAAAGTGTGGCATAGTATTCAACCATTTCTTCGGAAGTTCTTACGATCTCTTCCTCTGCACCCTTAGCCTTTGTTTCGCCGGGGAAGTGGTAGAGCTTGTCAGCCTCATTGTAAAGCTCGGATGAAGCGGGATCCATAGCTATTCTTATCTGCTCGCCGGGCTTGTAGCCTGCCTTTTCGATAGCTTCTATAATGTTGTCAAGAACATCATCACTTGTAGCAAGGTCGGGAGCAAAACCACCCTCATCACCTACACCTGTGGAAAGACCCTTGCTTGAAAGAACTTTCTTAAGGGCATGATATATCTCACAGCACCATCTTAAAGCTTCCTTGAAGGACTCTGCACCTACGGGCATGATCATGAATTCCTGTAAGTCAACAGTGTTGTCTGCGTGCTTACCACCGTTCATAATGTTCATCATGGGAACGGGAAGTGTCTTTGCGTTAAATCCGCCAAGATACTGATATAAAGGCATATTTAAAGCCTCTGCGGCAGCTCTTGCAACTGCGATAGAAACACCGAGAATAGCATTTGCACCGAACTTAGCCTTGTTGGGTGTACCGTCAAGGGCGATCATTTTATTGTCGATAGCTGTCTGCTCAAGAGCATTCATACCAACGATCTCGGGTGCTATGTCGTTGTTAACATGGTCAACAGCCTGCTGAACACCCTTTCCGCAGTAACGGTCGCCACCGTCTCTAAGCTCTACAGCCTCGAACTGACCTGTAGATGCACCTGAGGGAACTATGGCTCTACCCATTACCTCGTTGCCCGAGCCGTCATCAACTATAACCTCTACCTCAACAGTAGGGTTAGCTCTTGAATCAAGGACTTCTCTTGCGTAAACATCAACTATTTCTAAGAAACCTTTCATTGTGTATAAAATCTCCTTTCGTTTTTGGGGAAAATGAACTTTTCATTTACCATAGTATATAATAATGGTTTTTGACCCGTTTGTCAACAATTAACTATATTTTCAAAGTCGGCTTTTAGAGAAGCACCGCCTACAAGACCTCCGTCAATGTTATCCATATCAAAAAGGGTCTTGGCACTGTTTCCCGTTACGGAGCCACCGTATACTATTCTCATCTTGGCTGCAGTAGGTTCATCGAATATTTCGGAAAGCACGCATCTTATACCTGCGCATACTCTTTCGGCTTGATTTGCCGTTGCATGTCTGCCCGTACCTATTGCCCATATCGGTTCATAAGCTACCACGATTTTAGTTGCCTGTCTGGGTGTAAGACCTTGTAAGCCTCTTTTTACCTGCATTCTTATTTTTTCCATTGTAACGCCCGCTTCTCTTTGCACAAGAGTTTCTCCGCAGCACATTATAGGGTTTATGCCGTATTCAAGGGCTTTGTGTATTTTTTTGTTTACGGTTTGGTCGGTTTCGTTAAAATACTGTCTTCTTTCCGAGTGACCTATTATAACATACTCAACACCCAGTTCCTTAAGCATAAGACCCGATATTTCTCCCGTATATGCTCCCGAGGTCTCAAAGTGCATATTTTGAGCGCCAAGCTTTATATTTGTATCTTTTATAAGTCTGCCTACATCCGCAAGACTTACAAAGGGTACACAAACAACAACATCAAGCTTGTCTGTGTTTATGCCGTCTTTAAGCTGAGAAACAAGCTCCACGGCCTCTCCGGGAGTTTTGTTCATTTTCCAGTTTCCCATTACGATTCTTCGTCTGTCCATATATATACACCTCTTTAAATATATTGCCGAAAAAAATTCGGTCCCCGTTGGTAATACTATATCATAATGTATAAAAAAAATCAATGGAATTTGTATAAAAGAACGATAAATATTAAAATTATATTACTATAGCTTGACTGTAATATTTCGGAGGAGTGTTATGGTTCAAAAAAAATATATTTAATGGAGCTAAGGATGGAATAATCAAATTTTTATACGCAGATGCTAAAATTTGATTTTTTTCTTCGATATTAGTCGATAAATTTTTGAAATTACTGATTTTAATTTCAGGTAGAAAGGGGCAAAAATTATGGATAAGAGGTTGACGGGATATGCGAGAGTCAGTTCTATTTCTCAAAATGAGGATAGGCAAATTATAGCATTAACGGAATACGGTGTACCGCTTAAAAACATTTACATTGACCACCAAAGCGGTAAAGATTTTGATCGCACTAATTACAAGCGAATGTTGAAACGGCTTAAAAAGGGCGATATTTTGGTTATTAAGAGTATAGATAGGCTTGGACGCAGTTACAAGGATGTTATAAAGCAATGGCAGTATATTACGCAGGAAATAGGCGTAGATATTGTTGTTTTGGATATGAAATTGCTTGATACCAGTCAGCACAAGGACTTGATAGGAACGCTTATCTCGGACATTGTTCTCCAACTTTTGAGCTATGTGGCTGAAAATGAACGCTTGAACATTCGACAGCGACAAGCGGAGGGCATAGCGGCGGCGAAGGCACGAGGGGTAAGGTTTGGTAGAAAACAAAAATTTTTTACCAATGATTACATAGATATCTACAAAGATTATGCGGACAAAAAGCTTACAAAAGATAAAGCTATGCAGAAAATAGGATGCGGAAGATGCACATTTTACCGTATGTTAAAAGAGTTAACCGCTAAAAACAGCGATTCTGAAACCCTACAAAATGAATAAAAAGTGATGCTAATGTATACTATATCAGACATACGAAATTGTCGTCATTCTATACAATTCTATATTTATATTGTACAATTTTTTGTTAAAAAAGTCAATATTTAGGCAATTTTTTAATGTAAAGAAAGAAATCCGAAAAAGTATGAATTAATATAACGGACAACAAAAAATCTTATAGGGGGAAAAAGAATATGGCAGTTTTAAGATGTAAAAAATGTGGCGGAGATTTGGAAATAATAGAAAACAGCTCGGTTTGCGAGTGTATATATTGCGGCAGCAAGGAAACAATACCGAGTGTTGATGATGAAAAGAAGTTAAAGTTATATGACCGTGCCAATCGACTGCGTATGGCTAACGAGTTTGACAAGGCTGCAGGTGTATATGAGAGTATTGTTGAGGAATTCTCGGAGGATGCGGAGGCATATTGGGGTATTTTGCTTTGTAAATACGGTATTGAATATGTTGACGATCCTGCAACGGGTGAAAAAATACCCACTTGTCATCGCTCTTCTTATGACTCAATGCTTGACGATACCGATTTTGAAATGGTAATGGAAAATGCCGATACATATTCAAGGGCAGTTTACAGAGATAACGCAAAGCAGATAGACGAAATAAGAAAAGGTATAATTGAAGTTTCGTCAAAAGAAGAACCTTACGATATTTTTATTTGTTATAAGGAGACGGACGAATCGGGAAACAGAACGGTTGACAGCGTTATTGCGCAAGATATTTATGACAAACTCACAGAAAAAGGCTACCGTGTTTTCTTTTCAAGGATAACCCTTGAAGATAAACTCGGAACGGAATATGAGCCGTATATTTTTGCGGCGCTTAACTCTGCGAAGGTTATGCTGGCTTTCGGTACGACCTACGATTACTATAATGCGGTTTGGGTAAAGAATGAATGGAGCAGATTTTTAAAACTTATGAATAAGGATAAGGGGAAATGCCTTATTCCATGTTATAAAGATATTGATGCTTATGATATACCCAAAGAGTTTGCCAATTTGCAAGGGCAGGATATGAGTAAAATAGGTGCCGAACAGGATTTGCTGAGAGGTATTCAGAAGATAATCGGTGTGAAAGAAAAAACGGAAGCGAAAAATACTCAATCTACTGTCGCTACTACAACAAATCCTACTATTGATTCGTATTTAAAAAGAATAAATATGTTTCTTGAAGACGGCGAATGGGAAAAAGCAGATGCATATTGCGAAAAGGTACTTGATATCGATCCCGAATGTGCCGATGCATATTTTGGGAAATTTATGGTGGAGTATAAATTAGATGTCAATAATAAAACTTTATTTGAGAATTATAATAACAATGCAAATTATATAAAAGTGTTAAAATTTGGAAACAATGAATTAAAACAAAAGCTTAATGATTATTTAAACAAAATAGATGAGATAATACTGTCGCTCATTGAAGAAATGGAAACAGCCTATATTTATACTAAGGATTCCGCTAATGAAGAAGAATTAAGTAGTGTCTGCTTAACAATCCCTAAAACTCAAGCTCAACTCTTCCCGAAACAATTTCCTCAAAAAGTCTAAAATTAGCGCACAAAAATCTCTGGCTATTTTGCCGAGATTTAATGCAAGTATTGAAAAGGCAATCGAAGAAC
>JAFSVK010000062.1 GCA_017444985.1 Bacillota bacterium | reverse complement strand
TCGTAAAATTGGCTATCTTGCCCGAGTACGTCGTCAATGTCTCTCACCAATGCTCTACATTGGCTTCGAGCCATTTCCTAGTCCTCGAACAAGCTATCTCAATTTTACTTCAATAGCACTTTTTAGAGGTACCCTATTGTCAAATAATTCTCTGTAAAATATAGAAAAATAATACCAAATATTTTAACCCCTAACAACCCGTAGGGAATGACCCGCGTGTCGTTCCGATGGGAATAACGATCATTTTGCCCTAAAAGTATAAAGGGAACCTCTAAAGATTAACATGGATTTTTAGTAGAAGAGGCAAAATGACACCATCCCTCAAAATCAAAAAAAACTTGAATTTTTTCGGTGAATATACTATAATATGCCATAGTGTCAGAACATAAAAGAGTTTAAGGAGATATATAAAATGCTTGATGCAAAACTTTTAAGAACAAATTTTGATGATATTAAAAAGGCTCTCGATAAAAGACACAAGGACTACCACCTTGAAAAGTTCCTTGACCTTGACGAAAAGAGAAGAGCTCTCATAAAAGAGGTGGAGGAGCTTAAGGCAGAGCAAAATGCCAAAACAAAGCAGATACCTGCCCTTAAAAAAGAGGGAAAGGACACGACTGCTCTTATGCAGGAAATGAAGGAACTTTCCGATAAGATAAAGGATATGGATCCCAAGCTTAAGGCTCTTGATGACGAGATAAGAAACTTCCTTTTAAGCGTTCCCAATACTCCCAATCCCTTAGTGGCAGACGGTGTGGACGACAGTGAGAATGTGGAAATAAGAAAGTTTGGTACTCCCAGAGAAGTTTCTTGGGAAATAAAGCCTCACTGGGAAATAGGAGAAATGTATGATATTTTAGATCCCGAAACGGGTGCTAAAATATCGGGACAGAGGTTTACGGTATACAAGGGCTTAGGCGCAAGACTTGAAAGAGCTGTAGCTCAGTTTATGCTTGATACCCATGTGGATAAGCACGGCTATACGGAAATATTCCCTCCCTTTATGGTAAACAGAGCTTCCATGACAGGCACGGGTCAGTTGCCTAAGTTTGAAGAGGATGCCTACAGGGTGGCAAATAACGATATGTTCCTTGTGCCCACTGCCGAGGTACCCGTTACCAATATGCACAGAGATGAAATATTAGACGGTGCAAAGCTTCCTATAAGCTACTGTGCTTATACCGCTTGCTTCAGAGCGGAAGCGGGAAGTGCGGGCAGAGACACAAGAGGTGTTATAAGACAGCACCAGTTCAACAAGGTGGAGCTTGTTAAGTTTACACGCCCCGAAAACAGCTACGAAGAGCTTGAAAAGTTAACAAATGATGCAGAGGATATTTTAAAGCTTTTGAAACTTCCCTACAGAGTTGTAAGACTTTGCAGCGGAGACTTAGGTTTCAGTTCTGCCATGACCTACGATATAGAGGTATGGATGCCAAGTTACAACAGATATGTGGAAATATCCAGCTGTTCCGATTTTGAAAGCTATCAGGCAAGAAGAGCAAACATAAGATTTAAAGACAATGTAAAGGATAAGGCTCAGCTTGTGCATACCTTAAACGGTAGCGGTCTTGCAGTAGGCAGAACTACAGCGGCAATACTTGAAAACTACCAGAATGAAGACGGTACAGTGACTATACCCGAGGTGCTTCTTCCCTACATGGGAGGGCATACCCTCATAAAATAATGGCAGATATACCCGCATCTCTTATAGAGAGAATAAACGAACTTGCAAGAAAAAACAAAACAGAAGGCCTTACAAGTGAGGAGATGCTCGAAAGAGAAAGCCTCAGAAGACAGTATATAAAACTTTTCAGACAAGGTTTCAAGCAAAGGCTTGACAACATATATGTTGTGGACAAGGATGGAAAGGAAAGGAAACTGAAAGATGAAAAATAAAAAGCCTACCAAAAGCTCCTGTATACTCACCTTTGTAATAAGTTTGGTGATGTTTGCGGCAGGTGTGTTTCTCTTTGTAAATGACTACCCTTATGTGGTTTTTGGAAAGACCGTAAACTTAAACGAAGTCATAGAAAAAGGGGAACCTTACCCCGAGCACAGCTATGTGACCTATACCCCCTATATGCCTATAGGAGCCTATGCTACCATAACAGACAAAATAGAGGGCATAATACCCATAGGAAAGGCTGAAGTTCACGCTATAATCACAGAGGACAATAAGCTTATAAGTGCGCAGATAAAAAGTAAAAAGACCATATCCGCCATGGAAAATGCCGCAGAAGCCGTATACGAAGGTACCGGCTACAATCCCGTGACCCTTACGGGTTACTTAGGCAGTAACGATTATAAAATAGGCGGTTATCTTGAAGAGATGTACAACGAGTTCGGACTTCAAGACATGGGCGTAGAACCCACAAGGTTCAGTATAGACACCTCTAAAACAAGACTGCAGTGCTTTATAATAGAGCTTTTTGGTGTAGGCATGGGGATATTGTGTTTTGTTTTTGGTATAAAACAGTGGAAAGGCCTAAAAGAAGCAGCTGTGCCTAAAGCGGAACAATAATATAGGCCGATAAAATTTGATCAAACACATATAAAGCACCCCTTGGGCGATTTTAAGTATCGTCCCAAGGGGCGCTTTTTTTAGGGTATGTACGAATATCGAATAGGTATTTATCGCAATTATTGAGAAAGTTTCTGCAACTATTTATTTGCTTTTTGTGTTAAATCCCTTCTATCGTTTTCTGTAAGTGCCATATAAATAATATTGCGGTCTGGGGGAAGTATTTCAATGCTTTTTACAAGTATTTCAGACCGGCTAAATGAATATTCAATGGTTATAAAATAACCGTCTATGGTATGATGTATAGATAATGAAGGTAAAGAAGAAGCGTATAGTACACTATTGTAATTGCCGTTGGGATCTAATTTCATTACTTCCTTTAGAGTCGGTTTGCCTATACTTATTTCTTTGAAGGATGTGGATGAAATGTTTCCGAGGATCCATTTATCTTTTGGAAATTTAGGTTTGGAAATATCATACAAAAGAACCATGTATACATTATCTGTGGTTTTTAATATTACATAAAAATTATGTTTATTTATTCGAATACACTCAATTAAGTTACTCTTTGCCAAGAAATTGATATTTGTATTTAATTCATCTTGTTTAATTGTTTTTGTTATTAATGTATCTATTGATTCCGTGGTGTTTTTGTATGTTTTCCCGTCTATATTTACGGTCAATGTATTTGTATTTGTTTTGTAAAAGAGTAAAAATATTATACAGGTCGAAATAAGGAGTATTATTGTAAACAATATAAAAACAAGTTTTTTCATTTTATTTTTCCATATAATATATTCTTCCATATTAGAGTGGTTTTTTGTTTTGTGGGCAGTAATTTGTTGAGCCAAATTTATCGACCCAAATCAATTTTTAGCTAAAGCGAAAAAATTGATTTTTCCGGCTATCGTTTTGGTAATTGCAAATTTGTCTTTGTGGCGGAACCTCTCCGTCAGCTAAAGCTGCCACCTCTCCGTCAGCTGTGGCTGTTCAGGCGAGGCTTAGGTGTCGATGTGGCGACGTGGGAAGTTATGGCGACATATTTTAAAATGACAACAAAGTAAGAAATAAAAACAAAACACAAGGCAACGGAAAAGCCTCCCCTGAAAGGGGAGGGGATGCAACGGGAGTTGCATCGGAGAGGTACCCACCCCGGGGAGGGGAAGGAAGCCCATAGGGCTGACGATGGAGCAACCAACACTTAAGCCCACAGAGCTATGTACCTTTCAAAACCACACAGGTAGTGTACCCCCACAAACAATAATTTAACTTCTAAAAAAGGTGCGTGATTTATCACACACCTTTTTTATATCAATATCTAACAGTTACAACAATAGCACCCGAAAGAGCGGATATTTTTACTGTACCCGACTCATTTCCCTTTGTGAAGTTGAAGCCCGAGATCCTGTTACCCGTTACGGTAAAGCCTGCGGCTTTGAGAGCTTCCACATAGGTATTTACCGAGGAGGACTCAACGTCGTAGTAGTCGTACTCCATACCTGCAAAATTGCCGTTTTCTATTATTCTGAAATATTTGTTTGTATTGTCTGCCGTGGAGGAGTCTCCGTCGGTAGAAGCGGGAAGACAACCTACAACAGAGGCAAAATCGGGAGTCGAAAGGGTGTTTTCATATACGGTGTAGTTTGTATTTACCGCAACCGTTGTAGCTTCTGTGGAGTTTTCCGCTGCCGCTGCCGTTGTAGCTTCTGTGGAGTTTTCCGCTGCCGCTGCCGTTGTAGCTTCGGTAGAGTTTTCCACTGTGGCAACGGTAGTAGCCTCGGTAGTGTTTTCCGCTACGGCAACAGTTGTAGCCTGTGTTACGGGTGCTGCGGTAGTGGCTTGAGTTACGGGAACTATAGGAGCGGCTGTAGTAGCTTGGGTCGTAACTACGGGAGCCTGTGTAACGGCTGCGGTAGTAGACTCAAAACCGGGGTATGTTATCTTGGGAGCTGTGGATATTATTTTTCCCACGCCTACATTGTCGATATAAACAGTCTTACCCAAAACATCCGTATGTACCGTTACGCCAAACTGCTCTTCTATAAGTCTTGCCGATACATAAAGTTTACCGTCCACATCGTAGAAGGGGGCACCGCCCAATTCTATATCCTGTCCGTTCATTCTTGCCCAGAACTTACCCGCAAATACACTTAAGTATCCGGGAGCATGCCAAACCTCCGCCGTAACGGAATGGTTTTCTGTTTTTTCTATAACATGGTATTTGAGATAGTTAAATATCTGAGCTGCGGGAAGATATATACCGCCGTTCTTTATAACAAAACTTGTGCCTGCATCCTGAGGTACTCTGTCAAGTACAAATCTGCTTGTTTCGGATGCAAAGATATTACAACTTAAAAAAAGTGATGCCGCTAATGTAAGGGCTATAAATTTTTTCATGGTTTGAACCTCCGAGTTTAAAGGAAACGTCTGAGTTTCCTAAAGTGCGTTTCCTATATTATACCCTTGTTATAAAAAATTGTCAATATATATGTAGGTTTTTATTTAAGGAGGGCATATATAGGGGAGGGGAGAGTAGGGGATTGTTTGGTAAATACTAATTTGTTGACCCAAATCAATTTTTAGCTCACGCATAAAAATTGATTTTTCCGGCATTGGTTTCGATAATTACCAATATATCTTTATGGCGGAACCTCTCCGTCAGCTAAAGCTGCCACCTCTCCGTCAGCCGTGGCTGTTCAGGCGAGGCTTAGGTGTCGATGTGGCGACATGGGAAGTTATGGCGATATATTTTGAAATAACAACAAAGTAAGAAATAAAAACAAAACACAAGGCAACGGAAAAGCCTCCCCCTGAAAGGGGAGGGGATGCAACAGAAGTTGCATCGGAGAGGTACCCACCCCGGGAGGGGAGGAAGCCCATAGGGCTGACGATGGAGCAACCAACACCTACGACTGCAGAGCTATTAGCATCGTTCAACCACAAACAATAATTTGTTGAGCCAAATTTATCGACCCAAATCAAGTTTTAGATAAAGCGAAAAAATTGATTTTTCCGGCTATCGTTTTGGTAATTGCAAATTTGTCTTTGTGGCGGAACCTCTCCGTCAGCCTAAAGGCTGCCACCTCTCCGTCAGCTGTGGCTGTTCAGGCGAGGCTTAGGTGTCGATGTGGCGACATGGGAAGTTATGGCGATATATTTTGAAATAACAACAAAGTAAGAAATAAAAACAAAATACAAGGCAACGGAAAAGCCTCCCCTGAAAGGGGAGGGGATGCAACGGAAGTTGCATCGGAGAGGTACCCACCCCGGGGAGGGGAAGGAAGCCCATAGGGCTGACGATGGAGCAACCAACACCTACGATTGCAGAGCTATTAGCATCGTTCAACCCACAAACAATAATTTTATATTCTGTATAAAAAATAAGTTAAATAAGATCGTATAAACCTAAATACTTAATAGATATTAGTAAAAATAAACATTTTTATCGGATGCAAAATTCACACCAAACCATAAAACTGCGATTTATCACGGGTGATGAGAGAGTTGCATAGTGCTAACGATTGTTAACAAAATGTTAACTTGAATGTTTTGGCTATAGGCTATATAATGATATCAATAGGGTACGGATCAAGAAAAGAACGGACCGTACAAATAAAAATGGAGGTGTTCAAATGGCTTACAAAATTAGTGACGATTGTATTTCCTGTGGAGCATGTGCTTCAGAGTGTCCCGTTAGCGCTATAAGCGAGGGCGATGGAAAGTATGTTATCGATGAAGGCAGCTGTGTAGAGTGTGGTGCTTGTGCGGGTGTATGTCCCGTTGGTGCTCCTTCCAACTGATAATGAAAAAAAGAGGGCTACCCGTAAGGGTAGCCTTTTTTACATGTCTTTAAAAGCTTTTCTGTTTTTATCTTTTTCGGAGAGTATTATCTCTTTTTCTATCTTCGGCCAATCTATGGCTATATCGGGGTCGTTCCAAGCTATGCCGTCTTCGTCTTCGGGGTGGTAGAAGTCTGTGCATTTGTAGGTAAACTCTGCTTCCTCGCTAAGTACCAAAAAGCCGTGGGCAAAGCCCTCGCTTATGTAGAACATTTTCTTATTTTCCTCGGAGAGTATGGTGCCGTACCATTTTCCGTAGGTGGGGGAGCCTTTTCTTATATCCACCGCCACATCGAAAACACTGCCTCGTATAACTCTTACAAGTTTGCCTTGGGGGTGTTTTTTCTGAAAGTGCAAGCCACGTAACACGCCCTTTACGCTTTTGGACTGATTGTCCTGTACAAAGTCCATACCAAGCCCCGCATCTTCAAAGTCTTTTTTGTTGTAGGTCTCCATAAAAAAACCTCTGTTGTCGGTAAATACCGTAGGTTCTATAACATAGAGACCTTCTATATCGCATTTTGTAACTTTTATTTTACTCATATATATATCTTGCTATTGCATCCTTCCAAGGGGGTAGGGGAGTGAAACCCGCCTCCTTTAGTTTATCGGTGGAAAGTTTTGAATTTTTGGGTCTTAAGGCTTTAGGTTTGCCGTATTCCTCGGTGGAAACGGGGTAAACCTTTGTTCTTTTTTTAGCTTCGGCATATATTTGTCTTACCATATCGTACCTGTTTACATATTCACCTTCGTTGGTGGCATGGTAGGTGCCATATTTGTCGCTTTTTGACATTTCAAGCAGGAGTTTTGCAAGATCCGGGGTGTAGGTGGGCCTTCCCCACTGATCGTTTACTACCTTTATACTCTCGTACTTATCGCAGAGGGAAAGCATAGTTTTTACAAAATTGTTGCCTTTTTTCCCGAAAACCCAAGATATTCTTACCGTAAAGGCTCTACTGCAGTTGTCTTTTACAACCTGTTCCCCCATAAACTTTGTTTCACCGTAAAAATTAAGGGGGTAGATCCGCCCATCATCTTCGCTTATGGGCTCATCCGAAAGATCGCCGAAAACATAGTCTGTGCTTATATATATCATCTTTGCACCTATTTTTTCGGCACACTTTGCCAAATTTTCCGTGGCGGTAACATTGGCGTTGTACACCGCATCACGGTTTTCGCTATCCTCCGCACCGTCTACATTCGTCCAAGCGGCACAGTGTATCAAAACATCGGGAGAAGTGGCAAAAACAGCTTTTTTTACGGCTTCAAGATCTGTTATGTCAAGGCTTATGTATTTTTGCGCTTCAGGCAAAAAGCAAGGCTTTTCCTCTCTTCTGCCGCTTGCTATACACTCAATGCCCTCTTTAAAGGCTTCTATTGCTACATCACTTCCCAATTGACCGCCACAGCCCGTTACAAATATTTTCATATAAAGTTATTTTCCTTGTATATATTTATAAGCTTTTCGCCTAAAACACGGTAGCTTCTTTCTTGCACGGTTTTTGCCATACCTGCTTTTAGGATGGGAGCATTACCGTTTATGATATTTTTCACCCTTCTCATGATCTGTCGGTTGTTGCTGCCTTTAAAACAGTTTTCACTGTCTTTGAGCCACCCCTCATATACGGGGATATCTCTTACTACCGTAGGTATGCCGCAACTCATAGCCTCAAGCACTACAATGCCCTCAGTTTCCTCGTGGCTCATAAAGGCAAAGCAGTCTGCGCCGCAGTAGGCATCCCTCAGTTCTTCTTGACTTATGTAGCCGGGGAATTGCAGGTTGGAAGGTGCGCTTTTCATCACCGCCTTTATGTTTGCGGGTACCAAATAGCTTTGAGTATAGCCAAACCACATAAAGCGACACTCGGGCATTCTCAGAGCCAGCCCCACAAAGTCGTTTATACCCTTTCTTGCCATAAAGTGGCCTACGGATATAACTACTTTTTCGTTATCACCTATACCGTAGCGTTTTCTGAATCTTTCACGACTCTCCTCGCTATAGGAGAATTTTTCCGTATCCACACCGTTTGAAAGGGGATATATGGGCTTGTTGATACCGTAGCCCGAAAGAAGGCCTTTGGAGTACTCCGAGGGTGTGATTATAACATCTCCCAAGTTATAGCACTTTATTATCCACTTTTTAAAAAGGGGAGAAAGAAGGTTGGAGCCTATAAAGGAGTTTTTAAAATCCTCCTGTGTGGAGTGGCCGTAGTATACTATTTTTTTGCCTTCTTCTCTGAACTTTTTAGCTGCTTTGTAGGAGTCGGGGAAGGTGGTGTTAAAGTGTATTATGCCCTCTCCCCTGTACTCGTCCATGTTTACATTTACACCCACAGCCTCAAGCATACTCTTTTGATGATAGAGTGCCTGTCCCACACCGCTTTTTTTAACGGTCTCAAGGCTACCGGGGTAAAGATAAACTCTTATATTTTCACTCATCTTAAACCTCTGAAAAATCCTTTGAACTTATCGAATAAAAATACCAGCCCAAGAGAATATATGGCTATACTGAAGGGCTTACATAATAGTATGATCTTTATATATGTTTTCCAGCGCATTTTGGTGGTGCCTGCCAGATAGCACAAAAAGTCATCGGGAGCTACGGGAAAAAATATGGCAATGGCAAACATTTTGGAAAAATGGCTGTCGGTGTCTGTCCATTTGTCGTATTTTTGTATGAGCTTATCGGAAAACATATTGTCTATAAGGGGTCTGCCGTAGTATTTTGCTATGGCAAAAACTATAAAGGAGCCCATACAAATACCTACATAGTTGGCTACAAACCCCCAAACCGGACCGTAAAGCATAACACCCACAAGACAGCTGACACCTCCGGGGATTATGGGTATAACTACCTGTATTATCTGTATAAGTACAAACATAAGATAGCCCAAAGGTCCGAAATAGTCTACAAATTCCTTCATCTTTTCTTGAGATGTAAGTATGCCCGCATGCCAAGCATATACAAAAAATGCCGCACTTAGTATTATTCCGATCACACTGAGTACATTCATGGCTATAAGTGTGGTTTTTTTGTTTTTAAACAATGTCTTCACCTCAGAAAATTGTTATATATTCTTTCTACTCTTCTTGCAAATACCTCCGTGCCGAATTCCATGGAGGACATTTTGGCGTTTCTCTGCCAGTTTTCAAGAGCGGGGCCACTTTTGTAGAAGCTATCCATAGCCTCTGCAAAGTCGTATTCTCCCATAAAAGCATAGCCGTTGTACTCTGTTTTGAGTATACCGTCAAGACAACGGTCTTTTTTGCAAAGCAGGGGAAGGCCACAGGCAAGAGCCTCTATGTAGGTTAGGCCTTGGGTCTCGCTTGTGGATGCGGATACGAATACATCCCCTATTTTGTAATAGTCCTGTATTTGTTTGGGCGACACCATTCCCGTAAAAAATACATTTTTATTTATGGAATACTGTCTGCACTCTCTTTCAAGCTCTCCCCTGTAGGGACCGTCTCCCACGATCACAAGAGACCATTTGCTTTGGTCTATGTTTTTCCAATATTTAAGTATTTCGGAGATATTTTTCTCCTTGGCAAGTCTGCCTATAAATATGGCTATTTTGTTGCTTTGCGGAATGTTGTACTTGTTTTTTATCTCTTCTTTTCTCTCCTCCGTTATGGGAGATGAGAACTTATCCAATACTATTCCCGTAGGTACCACTTCCACGGGACAGGCTACATTGTAGGAGTGTAAAAGCTCCCTCACCTTTTCCGTAGGTGTTATGATGCAATCGCATTTTTTGGATATAAATCTTGAAAAGTGCTTTACAGCAAGCTTGCCCATATTTTTACTTAGTGAAAAATAGTGGGTGTAGTCCTCATAAACCGTGTGATAGGTGTGTATAAGGGGAATATTGTATTTTTTTGAAATATATCTTGCGGGTATAAAGGAATTAAATTCGCACTGAGAGTGTATTATATCGGGTCTCCATTCCTCTATCTCGGGCAGTATATCCTTGTTTGAGCCTAATCTCAGTCTTGCACCCGGGTATATTATCTTAAGGGAAAGGGAGCCTAACTTTGTTACCGAAGGCTCGTTGTGGGTGTGTATAGACTGAGAGAGGGTCAGCACTCGCACGTCGTGGCCGAGAGCCGTTAGAGCATTTTTTAAGTTTACTACCGATGTTACAACACCGTTTATAAGAGGTTCGTAAAGATCTGTTGTTATAAGTATCTTCATGAGCGGTCATCTCCAAAAGACCGAGGCGTATTTGCCGTAAAGTCCGAGAAGTCGGGGAAGCTTTCGTTTTTTAATGCCATTTGGGCAAAGGATTCGGCGCTTTCTCCCATTTCTTCTATTTTAGTCAGTCTTATTTTGAGTTTATTGTATTCATCTCTTAGTTTTATGTATCTGTTAAAGTTTTGAGCTTTTTCCTTGCTGTATTTTTTCTCTCTGACATTTTTTGCCACCTTCATAAGTGTAAGGGCATCGTCAAAGGCATTGTGCATACCTTGGGGTTTTATGCCACAGATAAGGGCTGCGTTTTTTAGGGAAACGGAGTCCTTTATATCAAGGCTTTTTCTTATTTTGGGCTGTATGTCGCTTATTTTTCCGAGGAAAGCTTTCTTTCCCGATATGTTGGGAAAGAGGGCAAGGTTTTTCTTTAGGGCAAACTCGTCAAAATCTCCCCAGGTATATATGTGCTTTGGGGAGTATTTTTCGAATAGGGAAAGGACTTGTTTTACAACGTCGAAAGTCTCTTGTCCCTCTGCCTCTATCAAACTGTCTGTAATGCCTGTAAGCTCTGTTATGGTAGGATATATCTTGCCGCCGTTTTTAAAGGGCTTACAGTAGGCATGGTATGTAAAGGTCTCTTTCTCGCTTTTAAGGGAGGGTATAAATACCAAAGCTATTTCTATAAGGCTCATATCCGTATGGGAGGTGCGCCGTTTGTCTTCTATGTTGTATTCCGCATCAAGAAAGGCTATCAATACAGTTTCCTCCGTGGGAATTATTTTTCGCTGTAGATCCCCGCAAGCCTTGCAAGCTTTTTAATGTTTTCTTTAGATACAAGTTTATCTTTGTAGGATACCAGATCTTCGGTATCTCCCGTGAAAATATCGCAGCTTTGACATTTTTTCAAAACTATCATATCGTCATTTATGTATATTTCCACACTGTCGCCACTTTCTATGGCAAGGTTCTCCCTAAGTTCTTTTGGCAGTACTATCCTGCCCAGAGAGTCTATTTTTCTTACTATTCCCGTTTCTTTCATTTTTCTTCCCTCTCGTAGGCCTCATCTCTCAAAAGTGTTTCGCTTTCTGCGGCTTTGCGGGCAAGGAAGTCGCACCGCTCATTACCTTCGTTGTCGGCATGACCTTTTACCCAATTGAATTTAACGTTGTGCTTTTCCAGTAGCGGAAGCAGTCTCATCCAAAGATCTTTGTTAAGGGCAGGCTTTTTGTCGGACTTTACCCAACCCTTTTTTTGCCAAGAGTACACCCACTTTTTGACTATGGCATCCACCACATACTTAGAGTCGCTGTAGAGCTGTATATCACAGGGCTCTTTCAAGCTTTCAAGGGCAACTATAACGGAGAGGAGCTCCATTCTGTTGTTGGTGGTCTTTCTGTAGCCTTGGCTTATTTCCTTGCGGTGGCTTTTGTAGAGCATAACTATACCGTAGCCGCCTTTACCCGGGTTTCCCGAGCAGGCGCCGTCGGTATATATAAGTACTTCTTTTCTTTCCATATTTAGCCGAAGATCTCTCTTACCTCTTCCAAGGCTTTTAATGTGCCCACATCGTAGCACTCACCCGTCATGGTCCAGCCGTATACGGGTTTTCTCGTGTGGAGCCATTGAAGAAAATATCCGGGAGCATCGGGTTTGTTGCCTTCATCAAGGTATTTTTTAAAAAGCTTTACGGTCTCCTTCGTGTACATATAGGTAGCAAAGGCTGCTTTGTCGCTTTTGGGTTCTTGGGGTTTTTCTTCAAGGGATATTACCTTTCCGTTTTCGTCAAGGCTTACAACGCCCAACTGTTTAAGCTCTTCTCTGTCTTCTATGGTCTTTACACATACGCAGTCTGCCTGCTTTTCTTTAAAGTATTCCTCGTTTTCTTTGAGTTTGTAGGTGAAAAGGTTATCCCCCGCTATGATCACCACATCGTCATCTATGTTGCCCTGTTCTATGGTGTACTGTATATCACCTATGGCACCTCTTCTGTTATCCTCGTTTGTGGTACCGTCGTCTATTACCTTAACGGGTTTCTTGCTTTCCACGGTCTCTGCCCATTTCTTAAAATGCTCCGCAAATTTGTGGTTGCTTGTAACAAAAACCTCATCCACATCGTCTAAGGTGTTTATCTCATCAAGTATGTAGTTTATAATGGGCTTGCCACCTACCTCAAGCAAAGGCTTGGGAGTGGTTTTTGTAAGGGGGTAAAGTCTTGTGGCATAACCTGCCACCAATATTATAGCTTTCATATTCTGTCCTTTCGTGTGTATTATTTGTATTGGTAATTATATCAAAATATATGCTCTTATTCAATATTTATATTAAAATATTTTACAATATTTTCCAATTGTTTGGGTAGAGGTGCTTTAAAAACTTTATCGTTTAAGTATGAGAGCTTGCCTTCCGTTCTGAAGCTTAGGTTGTAGGCATGAAGAAATTGATCTTTAAGACCGAAAAGCTTGCGATATTTTTGGTTTATATCCTCTCTTGAATATTTTCTGTCACCTATTATAGGGTGGGATATATGGGAAAGACTTGCTCTTATTTGATGGCTTTTTCCTGTATCGAGTCTAAGTCTTAGAAGGGTGATATTTTCTTCTTCGTTTATATGTATAGGCTCAAAGTAGGTCCTGACAAAGCTTGCACCCTCTCTTTTTTCTTTCGTTACTCTTACCTTGTTGTTTTTATCCTTTGTGTGGTACAGTTCCAAAACAGAAGGGCTTTTCAACACACCCCACACAAGGGCAAGATATATTTTTTCTGCTTTTTTATCTGCAAATATACAGCTAAGCTCCCTCAGAGCTTCTAAATTTTTCCCTGCGGTCACGATACCGCTTGTGTTTCTGTCGAGCCTGTTGCATACAGAGGGCTTGAAAGAAGGCTCTATGCTGTCTTTAAGATAGAAAAGTATATTATCGTTAAGGGAGGGATCCCCGCTCTTGTCTCTTTGAGTGAGGATCCCTGCTTTTTTGTTTACAAACAATACATTCTCATCTTCGTATATTATATCTATATTGCCCTTTATACCCAAGGGAGTATCTTTTGTATCTTCTTTTCTGAAGTTTTCAAAGGCTGTTTCCGAAAGATATATTTCAACCACATCGCCTTTTTTTAAGACTTCCTCCCCCTTTGCTCTCTTGCTGTTAAGCTTTACGTTTTTCTTGCGTAAAAGCTTATACACAAAAGAGGAGGGGGCGGTATTCAGATACTTTAAAATGTACTTGTCTATTCTTCTTCCCTCTTCGGAAGAAGTCACGGTAAGCTGTCTCATTCTTCCACCGTATCCGAAGCGGGATAGTCGGAGGCACCTCCATCATCCGAGGAAGATCCGCTGTCATAGGAGTAGTCGGCGGAGCTGTCGGAGGAGCTGTCGGAGGAGGTATCATAGCTATCCTGTGAGTAGTCCGAAGTATCGGAATAGTCCGTATCATCCGAAGAATAGTCAGTGTAGTCGCTATCGTAGGAGGTATCGTCACTATACTGTGAGGAGGTGTCGCTTGCGGTACTTCCCGTATTGTCGTTGCTGTTATTCGACCTATAGTTGTTGGTGTTGCCTCCCGTGTTGTTTCTTCCCGTATTGCCCGTAGCGGGTTTTTGCACGGGAACAACGGGGTTAATTGTAGTTACATCGTTATAGAGCGTGTAACTTCCCGGTTGATTTGCATATATGTTTGATATCACGGAGTGATTCATATTGCAAGTGTCGTATATTTTGTCGCTTTCCTGCATCCATTCCTCAACGGCGGGGCAGGTGCCTGATGCAAGCATACCCGTATAACGGCATATTTTAACTTTCTTAAGACCTTCGGGTACGGGGAAGTCTATTACGGGAGAACCTTCGTTCACCTGCTCCATTATCTTTTTCCACACTTTCATGTGTACGGTGGAGTCAAAGCCCTCCATATTTTTAACTTTCTGATTGTCGTATCTGTCAAAGCCGTACCATATACTTGCTACATAGTAGGGCGTATAGCCTACAAAGGTAAGGTCCTTTGAATCGGTGGTGGTACCCGTTTTGCCTGCTAAGGGCATATTGCTTGATGTAAACTTGGCAGCTTTACCCGTACCGTCTGTTATAACGCTTTGCATAAGAGAGGTGAGCTGGTAGCTTGTAGTAGGCTTTATTACCTGTAAAGGCTCTCTGTTGCTTTGGAGAAGGACATTGCCGTCGTGATCCAAAACTTTGCTGTAGAACATGGGTCTGTAGTAGACACCGTTATTTGCTATGGTACCGTAGGCTGCCGCAAGTTCAAGCTGTGTTACACCGTAGGTAAGACCACCCAAAGCGGTAGATGCGTGGTGATCTTCTCCTATGGTGGTAAAGCCCATATTTGTTAAATAGTCGTGGCAGGAATCGACACCCGTAGCTACCATTGTTTTTACCGCTACAACGTTCATGGAGTCCATTATGGCTGTTCTGGGGTTTACGGCACCTCTGTAGCTGTTGCCCCACCAGTTTTTGGGAGTATATCCGTCACGGGTGGAATAGGGCTCGTCCACAAGCTGTGTGGCGGCATTCATTTTGCCTGTATCTATGGCGGGAGCATAGGCTGCAAGTATCTTAAATACGGAACCCGGCTGTCTTGTGGAGTCGGTAGCTCTGTTAAAGCCTCTGTTTACAAGCTTCTTGCCTCTACCGCCGCCTATAGCCTTTACCTCTCCCGTATGGTAGTCTATTATAGCCATGGAAGCCTGAGGCTGTATGTTGTATGTTACATTTTCCGCAAGTATGGACTGAGTAGGTGTAAGGGAGGCTTCTATCTCCGCTCTCTTTTGGGCTACCCAGGTTTGACCCTCTACTTGGTTTTTAACATACTGCTTATATTCGCTGTTTATCTGTTCCCCTTCGGTATCGGCTATGGATATGAGATAGTCCACATCTACGCCGTATATAGGTGTGGGGAAGTTGTTGGGGTCGTTAAACTCCGTATCCACTATCTTTTGTATTCTGGGATCGAAGTTTGAATATATCTGCAGACCACCGTTATATATTATGTTGTTGGCCTGCTTGCTTGTCATATTGTATTCGCTTTGAAGATCCTCTGATATCTGATCCACAAGGGCATCTTCATAGTAGCTGTGTATTATGGCAACGGAGCTTGTACCATCGGCATAGGTAGTTATGGCATCTCCTTGGCCTATGTTTGTGTATATATCCTCATCTATGGCTTGATCGTATTCTTCCTGAGTTATATATCCTTGTACAAGCATATAGTTAAGTATTATGCTTTGTCTTTCCTTGTTTTTGTCGGGGTGAAGTCGGGGAGAGTAGAGGGAAGGGTTGTTGGTTATACCCGCAAGGCAGGCACACTGGGCAAGATCCAAGTCTTTGGCATCCTTTCCGAAATATCCCCTTGCCGCCACCTGCACACCGTTGTAGCCGTGTCCGAAGCTTATGGTGTTGAGGTAGAGCTCCATAATATAGTCCTTTGCCGCCTTTTTGGAACCTAACTGCTGTGTAAGCTCCTTCTCGTATTTAAGGGCAAGGTACTGTTCCTTTATTTTTGATTTAAGGTCGTTTCTTACTTTTTTGGTAACGTTGTTTTTAATAAGCTGCTGTGTGATCGTGGAACCACCCTGCAACTGCTTGTGGCTCAAGGTGGATACTACAGCTCTTGTCAAGCCTCGCATATCCACGCCGTCATGCTCGTAAAATCTCTCGTCCTCTATGGCAACAACGGCATTTTGCATATTAAGAGGTATGTTTTCAAGGGTGGCATACTCTCTGTTTTCTTCACCGTGGAGCCTTGAAAGTTCCACACCCTTGTTGTTGTATATAACTGTGGTATAGGTGTTGGGCTGTATACCCGCTATACCGAAGTCGGGTATGCTTCTTATTATGGCGATATATCCCCCTATAAGAGCACCACCTACGGCAAATACACCTACTATAATTATCATCAAAAACAATAAAAGTATCACCGTAAAAGGCTTGGAATGTTGTTTTCTTCCGTTTTTACCCTTTTTAACGGCATTTCTGCTTTTCATTTTGGTATTGAGTTTTCTTTTCTTGCTTGACGGAACAGAGCCTGCCATTTTTTTACCTCCTAAAAAAAACTACTCTAAATTTGCATTATACCACATATTTTACTATTAAAAAAGTAATTTTTATTGAATTTTTGAATTTTATTTTTCGGTGACCTTTAAATTCCTTTTAAACATAAATAAAAACTCACGAAAAATCGTGAGGGTACAGTAACTTTTACAATATTGACAAATACTCAAAATAATGTTATTATTGCGTACACAAAGAGGAAGCATCGTTGATAGACGGCTTACTCCCAATTATATGCACGAAAATAATCGCCACATGTTTGGTCGCAGGGGCGATTATTTTTGTGTTGTGTTAAGTTTTTTAATTGTCCCTTTTTCGTTTCTGTGTCCTTATGCCAAACTTGCAATTTCCAAGGATTACTGTCTATTGTATCGTCTTCTTTTGAATGATGAACAACATAATTATCCAAAAAAAATCTGGCTTTTAGTAAATTGTATGCAAATTTACGGACATTTTCAGCATCCATTTTTATTTTATAAAATTCATTGAGCAGTTCTTTATCATCCAAATTGAATTTAACAGGTGAAAAATCGGGGTCATCCATTCTTGTTATTTTGAGAACGATGAGAAGAAAATTCGGAAAATCAATAATCGGAAGAAAAGAGTCTTTTCGTTCTCCGTCTTCTTTAAGCTGTGCCCATTCTCCGTTTTCTTCCGATGAAATAATATCCTCCGGAGTTATTGTTGTTTGTGCCTCATCATCATTTTTTTGGGACTCTTTATAATTAAAAAGTATATCCTCAAAAGCTGAAGGAAGGAACTTGTCAAGTGTTTTGCCAAAAACGTCCTCGGGTTTAATATCATCCAAATTCTGCTGTTCATACACACTCATTTCAGCACAGCATTCCCATATACGATTAAACACTTTTTGCTCGTCACTATCGGTAAGCTTCTCCATAAGATAGGCTTTCACGATTTCATGTTTTTCCAACTGTTCACCTCCGGAATTCATGATCTCAAAGTAGTGATTTAAGTCAATATCTTTTGGAACCTGATAATGAATTATATGTACATTGCTTTTAAAGTATGAAATAAAGCCGTAAATCTCATCTGCTGATATAAGATCGTCTAAAGCGGTTTTTGCGTACTTATAGCCGTTTTCTATTCCACTGTCTTTTTCTTCAATATTGAAATTGGGAATGTGCTTCAAAGTCGCATCGGATTTTTTTCTTGCCCTATAAGTTAGTATGTTGGTTGGTGTGATTTTAAGTGCGGCAAGTAAAAGCCTTAATGTTGTAAGTCGTTGTTGTCTGTCAATGATTTCAAATATATTATCATCTTTATGATAAGAAACGAGTGTACCCATATTTACACCTTATTTATGATTTTTGGCCGATTTTGCAATACCTAAAAAGGCTCCCATTAACTGGGAGCCTTTTCTAAAATATTATATGTAACTTGTAAATTGTCAAACGATAAAATTATGCAACGTGCCATTCATCCTCGAGCCATCCCTCTGTATCGGACCATAATCTCTTATATAAAACACCATTTATATACTTATATTTATAGTATGTACCTCTTGTTTGTTCAATTTGAAAAACGGTATTACTATTATTATCGTTTTTAATTATCACAGATTCTGTTGCATATATATTTTGAATTAATGATAACGATACAACAACACCCCAAAATAATTTTTTCATAATTCAATTACTCCTTTCTATGATGCAGTGCTATACTATTAGTTATTATTGCTATTTTTTTTGATAATATTGCTCCGTTAATGTCATTTCATTTGAAAAAGCTTTTACAGTATAATTTTTTATGTAATCCGGGTGTAAAACTCCATCAGCTCCACCTAAAATGCAACCATTCTTATCACAAAAAAAGAATCTTTGGTTTTCTTTGTCTATAGCGATATAACCATTGTCTAGAAAGGCTTTTGTGTCATCAATATAAAAAGAAGGTGGATAAAAATATATAGGAGTTATATAAATACTATATGAACTTAAAAGCATTATCGAGATAAAAATACTAGTAAAAACACTTAATGATTTTGATACTTTGTGGTTATTATTTTTTATGTAATTTATCCTCCTTTCAAAGCAATTAGTTGTATCAAAAATACCCATCCCCAATAAAGGGATTTTTATCTTATTTGTTTTTTCCACTGTTTTATATATAGCAGAAATATACTCTTTATTGTTATATAGTTTTAGTACTTCATCGTCAACTTCAAGTTCCATAAGGTAATACATTTTTTTTACAAATATGTATGACATCGGATTCCACCACAGAATACAATTAAAAAATTCCAAAAATAATTTTATAAATTGGTGATTCTTTTTAATGTGCAACAATTCATGAAGTATTATGCAATCCATTTCACATTCAGAATATATAGTTTTAGGGATAATTATAATAGGTTTAAAATATCCGATTACGAATGGGCAAGTAAAATTATTTGATTCTCTAATATCAACTTTTTTCTTCAATTTCAGTAATTTTGCATTTTTCTGAATAATTAAAAATATATCATTCTCCGGTTTTGGCAGATACTTTATAGTTTTAATTATATTTAAAAATTTTAACAGACTAATAAAAAATAGTATAAGCGAAATTGATAAAAAGAAGCAGAATAAAAAACTCCCCATCGAAAATGATTTATATATATCTTTGGTAAAATCATATATAGTAAAATTCTTTAACAAAAATGGAATAATCTCATACGAGCGGATTTTAATTGTAATTATTGGGATACGAAATATTATAATCATTCTTATTCCTAATAATAGTCCGCCGTAATACAGTGTTTTTTTGTATTTGTATACATTCTTTTGATAAAATAGTATCAAAAATAAAATCATAAAAATTGATACAAAGAAAAAAATATTTATAAAATTTTCAAGTTCAAAAATTTGATAGACGTATCTCATTTTTTTACCAGCTTTTCCAAATCATTCAGAAATTTTTCATCGATATCCTCTTTTTTGCCCAATAACATCGATACAGCACTTATCAAAGCATCATTATTATATAATTTACTGAAAACACTATAAGCATAATCATCAGCTGTGAATGTTGATTTGAAATATCTCCCGTAAGTTTTTCCGATTTTATCTATGTGATCTACAGTAATTGCTTCTTTTTCTAATAAGCTTTTAATTGTATTTTGTATTGAAGCTAATGCCCATTCTTCATTTATAGTATCAGCAATTTCTGTAGCACACAGAGCTTTTTTGCTATTCCATAATACCTGAAGTACTTTTATTTCCTTATTATTAAAATTTTTTTTGATAAAAAAGTTTTTTATTTCGCCAAATATCATAATTGAATGCTCCTATAACATTTATGTTGTAATTTATTATAACGTATCTCTTTTAAAATGTCAATATTTTTTTTGCAACTTTCCTCTTTTTATAACAAATATAAAAAATAAAATCGTTATTGACATTGTCATCTAAATAATATATAATTTTATTGTAAAATTTATAATTGATGAATGTATCATAATATTTTTCCCGGGATGTAAGTATTCATCATTATAAAATTAATAAAAGAAAGAGAGGAGAACACTATGAAAAAAATAACATTTCAAATTCTTATGCGTTTGCAATCTATTGTATTAACAATAGTTTTGATTTATTCGTGTAATGTATTTGCAACGAATCTGGACTATGAGGAAATCTCTGATATCGGCTTCACTCCCAAAATTATAGATTTCGGAGACCCTCAATATTTCGATTTAAGTAACGGTTATATACGGTATTCGTCAAATGATAGTTTAGGAGGTGGTTTTAACATTGTTTGTGATAATACTCATTATGTAGATATTGTTCCTGATAATATTTCACTTGAAGGCTCGTGGTCAACACGATATGAAGGGAAATTAAAGCTTTGGGGTAAAGCAACTAACAGTTACAGATATATTCAATTTAATGTTGGTTCATATGCTGATATATATGTTCTTGCAGAGAAAACCCAAACAAGTGGGCTTGAAAGAAAGCTAGTTTTAACAACGGATTTCACAAATTCTTCCGGTTCTTTTTATACTACTCAAACCGTAAATTATGGGGTGAATTTATATAAACTGACATATGATAGACTAACAGGTACAACCTTAAAATTGGGTTCAAGTTGTGAAAATATAAACATTTATCAAGTGGCAGTAGTTCCGAGAGATACAAGTACCTATCACACAATAAGAGGTTGGGACTTTTCAGATGCCGATTTCGTATCAGAGTTTAATTCAAAAAACACATATCAACAATTTAATGGCACCGGTTCGGCAGTTGTGTACCCTACAATTTCGGTGTATAATTTAAAGATTAATTCTGCACAAACAAGTAATGGTTTAAGAACTGCACATTTATTATATCAGCCCAAAACTCTTGATGATGTAACTTATTTAAACTGTATTAAATTCAATGGGGAAGGTAGTAGACATGGATCGAGTTTAACATTTGATGTGAATGCTTATAGTGATATTTATATAGTTGGATGCAGTTCCGGGACTGATAGCAGAACTGTTAAAGTTCGAAATATTACATCAGAAGCGACAACTACTCCAAACAGCCTTACTTTTACAAATAGTCTTCAGGCATTTCATATTACAAACGGTAATAATTGCGAACAACTTAATATTTTTAGCGAGAATGATGGTGGGATATGTATATACGCAATATATATTGTGCCTCAATCATGGAATTATGATTTTGATGATGTAGTAGAATACATTAATTCCTCACAATCAAATTCTCAAAGCATTCATATAAATGATAGATCAAGGGAAAAAGTCAGTGTCATTACCAATAATGATGAATTAATATCAGCTTCTTCAATTGATATAGACGATTAATTATAGTTTTATAATTTGCTATAACAATAAAGTTGAGGTATGCTTTATTGACATACCTCAACTTAAATTAACTAAATGAAAATGATATGATTTATAAAAGAAAAGAGGACTTATATGAAAACAAAGAGAATTTTATCAAATTTGCTTTCAATCGCTGTAATATCTTCAAATCTTCTTTACCCAACATTGACTTGTGCTGAAAGTAAACTTATTGCATTTCCCGGTGCCGAGGGCGGTGGTATGTATACCACGGGTGCAAGAGGTGCAGAAAGTATCGAAATATATCATGTAACAAATCTAAACGATTCCGGACAAGGGTCTTTTAGAGAGGCACTTTCAGGTTCAAATAGAATGATAGTTTTTGATGTTGCCGGAAATATATTGCTTAAGTCGGCAATTCGTGTAAATGGTGTTTCAAATATCACAATACTTGGTCAAACCTCTCCCGGTGAAGGTATTTGCGTAGCAGGGGAAAGTACCTTGTTTGAAAATTGCGAAAATATTATAATTCGATATGTGCGATTTCGCCCTGGCGATGTAGGAACATCTCAAGAGGATGCTTTAGGGGTTAAAAGATGCAAAGATTTTATTGTAGACCATTGCTCTGTAACTTGGAGTGTCGATGAGGCTTTTTCGGCTTATGCCAACAGAAACTTCACTGCACAATATAATATTATAGCCCAAAGTTTATATAATTCCGTTCACGAAAAAGGAGCTCACGCTTACGGAGGCATTTGGGGTGGTGAAAATGTTTCTTTTCATCATAATTTGATAGCACATCACTACAGCAGAATGCCTAGAATAGGCACATCAGCTACAGTTTCAAATTATAACGATGATCCCGACACAGATGGACTTATTGATATAAAAAACAATGTTTTCTACAATTGGGTCACACGCCCGGGTTATGGTGGAGAAAACGGTGTTAGGGTAAACTTTGTTGGCAATTACTATAAACCCGGTCCTTCCTCACAAAGAACGGATCAATATTATTTGGGATATGACGGAGAAAATGGAACCACTGTAGTTTATGCTAATGATAATATAATGGAAGGAAATGCAAATGCTACATTTGCGAATGTAACAAAATCCGTGTCGGAAAACGAAGGAAATTATCCGATAAATACAGTATCACCAAGCGTTGCATATTCTCAAGTTTTATCTGATGTTGGATCGAACGTTTATATCGATTCAATAGATAAAAATATTATTGACAGTGTTAAAAACGGAACTGCATTTTTAGGGTCAAAAAATGATATAGGCTTGATAGACAGCCAAGAAGATGTGGACGGTTGGGTGTATTTGACAGGTGTAAAAAAAAAAGATACTGATAATGACGGCATACCTGATGAATGGGAGGATATTAACGGACTCAATAAATCAAATCCTCTTGATAGCTTGAATTATGTTACAGGTGGATATACAAATTTAGAAAAATATGCCGATGATCTAATAAGCACAAGATTGTCTGAAAAAACAAACACCGAAAATATTCGCAAAGCAATCTTTAAGGCACAGAACCTAAACAGAGATTATTATTATGAGGAAGATTTAAAAAATTTAGACGATGCTGTGGAAAAATCAATCGCGGCACTATCTTCAACTCAAAATGAAATTAATGCTCAAGCCGAAAAACTAAACTCTATTTTAAATTCTTTGGAATACAGATATAAAAATTTACTAAAGGATTATATAATAAAAATAGAAAATGCGGACTCCTCAAATTATAATAAAAGCGAATGGAATAAACTTTTAGGTTATATTGAAAAAGCAAAAATAGATTTGCAAGGAGAGGAAAATAATGCACTTTTTAAATCGGATTATGAATTGTTAAAATCTAACTTTGAAGACCTTAATTCCAACTACTCATCACTTTATAATCTGATTACTGAATATAGAAGCATCGATCCGAATAGCTACACAAAGCCAAGCTACGCAAAGCTTATGTCTGTTTTAGATGAACTTGAAGATAATATACCTTCAGGAATGACCGATTCCGAAGTTACTGAATATGAAAACAAGATTCGCAGCGCCTTTTGGAATACTGTTGAACCGATGCATTACAACTATATTGATGATGCCATAAGCTTCTTGAAAAATACATGGGATAATCAATATTTAACAAGTACTGATATAAATAATATCGAAATCGCAATTAATAAACTTGAAGCTTTAAAAGGCAGAATTTTTGACGATAACATTGAAATAGATGCTGTATATAATAATGCCATAGATATCCTGAAAAATCTTGACGTAGATCCTGCAAGGGAGTATAAACAAAAAATGGGTATTAATACAGAGATCAAAAATACTAACGGCAACGTTGTAAGATTACGGACATTATCTACGGGAGATAGTGGCTTTAGGTGCAACGGTGATAATTCCGTGATTATGGATAAAATTGATGAGGCAAATTATTTCGGCATTAAATCCTATCTTAAAAACGGACATTATGGAATTGTACTTGATGATAAATATTTCGTATGCTCCAGTATTTATGGACAATTTTATGTTCTAAACATTGATAATTATTCCATAATAAATAGCACTGCTTCACCTTTACAAATAGTTGATGTACGTTTGCGAGATGTGATTTTTAATTTTGATAACGAAAATCACAAGGTAAATATATGGGTGGATAATGTGAAATACGAAATAGATGTGCCAACCGACGCTAAAAAGGTGACAAAGTTCGGGATAATCAACAGAAATTACTTTAACAATTCGTCTTCGGAAAGCACTTATGTAGAATTTTCCGATATGTATAGCTTTAATCTGAATGTAAAAGATAATCCAACTATTTATGGTGATGCAGATAACGATGGCACAATAACATCAAATGATTCTGCTATAGTGTTGCAAAAAGTTCTTCAGGCAGAAAATGTAATGCCGATTGAAGAAGCCAAAGAAAACTATATGTCATTGATTGATGTTAACCAAGATGATAAGCTTACAAGTAGTGACGCAGCATTTATTCTTCAAAAAGCACTTAACAATCTATTCGAAATGCCTATTGAAAAATAAAAATATTTTCGAGAAGGGAGCACATTTGTTGCTCCCCTCTGTTATTGTGTACAAATATTTTCAATAATAAGAATAATATCTTGATACCTGATACTAAATATCCATAGAAACCTTTGCATTTATTAACTTTTATGATATAATAAATCATAGAGGTGATATTAATGAGAGGAAATAAAACACAAATATCAGTGGAAGAATATGAAGCTGTGTGTCTTGAAATAAAAAATAATAAAAATAAGAACATTGTAAGGCGTTTA
>JAFSVK010000061.1 GCA_017444985.1 Bacillota bacterium | reverse complement strand
TCGGTATTTGTTAAAGCATTGGTAATTATAGGACGAAACATCTCCCAATTAATAACAGCATTAAGCTTTTCAAGTATATCACCCATTTTGCTGAGCTTTTCCAATCTGTTGCTTTCGTCGAATAATCCTATTTGTGCCATGTTTGTGTCCTCCCTAAGTTGATGTAGTTATTATACCATATTTAGCGGGAGATTGCACGACTTTTTAGAGATACCCTATATATAGTTAAAAACCGACGTAAATACAGCATTTTGTATATCTGATTGATTGCGGTGTGATACACCGGGAAATGGCTCGAAGCCAATGTAGAACATTGGTGAGAAACATTGACGACAAACATTTGCAAGATAGCCAATTTTACGATTTGTGAGTTTTTAGAGGTGCACATATTTACGAGTTTATTTTGAATAAGTGCTTTTAAGCTCGTTATCGGGATAGAGAACTGCTTTTTCTATATTATCCATATTTATCTTTGTGCCGTCCGATAAAGTGAGTATTCTGTTTTCTTCGTCAAAGTCTCTTGCGTGGCCTTGGACAAAAATATATTTACCTCCTTCTTTTTTGCTGTCGGCCTCAAAATATTTCAGGTTTACGAGGGGGTGGGAATTTATGTTTTCTTTAAGGAACATCATATTTTTGTTAAGTTCCTCAAGTTCTTCTTCCGATAGGAAAAATTTCTCATCTGTAAGCCTTCCCGTTTCCTCTATTTCCTCCGAGTAGCCCGACAGAGCGGCAAAGGGGGCAAACTGAGCTGCTCTGTCTTCTATATTCATAGGTTTATGCTTGTTGTTTTGGGGTCTTTTTAAATTAATAATATCTTCATATTCGCTCAAGCTTTGTGGCCTCCTATTTGGCTGTTTCTGCTTATGGCTGTTGCCCCTTCTTTGTAGTTGGAGGCTTTAAGCAGGGAGTTTTTACCGTACTTGTCTTTTATTTTTATTACGGCTTTTTGTATTTGTTTTTCCTTTTGGAGTTTTACAGTATCTATGGTTCCTTTTTCTTCCGTGGAAAATATACTCATTTGTTCATATTCGGGGCTTTTAGGTAAATTATCCTCGTAAGTAACATGGTTTGCTACTACATTAAGCCTTCTTATAAAGAGAGTCTTATCCTCTATGGTGTCAAATATTTTAAGAGCTGTTTTTGTTATAAGAGAGGAAGAACAGGTAAATATTTCTATATTTGCGCTTTTGTGCAGGGGAGGGGGGACAAGCTTTGAATATCTGTCTTTTACGGTCTCGCCCTTGTAACCGTTTTTAATATTTATACTGTCAAAGCCCACACTTATAACTATCTGGTTTGTACAAAGTCTTTTTCTTGTAAGCTCAAGGGAAAGGTTATCTGCCATTTCCCAGAGTATGAGCCTTGCGGTCTTAAACTCTGTAGGGCAGGAAAGCACCTGCCCTTCACTTATAGAGCTGTTTTCGGGCCTGTAGGCTTTTATATGGGCTATGGTACATCCCTCCACGCCCCAGGCATGGTCTATAAGAAGTTCCGCGTTTATACCGAAAAGTTTATACAAAAGCTCCTCATCGTATACGGAACACCTTGCCACATCTCCCATGGTATACATACCGTTTTGGGCAAGTTTTCTTGCATATCCCGCACCCACTCTCCAAAAATCCGTAATAGGCTTGTGACTCCAAAGTGTCTTTTTGTATATATCCTCGTCCAAGTAGCCCATCCTCACACCGTTTTCATCGGGAGGGCTGTGCTTTGCAATAATATCCATGGCTATTTTTGAAAGATAGAGGTTTGTACCTATGCCTGCAGTGGCGGTTATACCCGTGGTATTGTATACATCGGCTACTATGGTTTTAGCCAGCTCTTCCGTCGTCATGCCGTAGGTTTTGAGGTAGGCGGTGGCATCTATAAACACCTCGTCCACACTGTATACGTGCATATCATCTTTTGATATGTATTTTAAGTATATGTCGTATATCCTTTTACTGTATTCAATGTAAAGTGCCATCCTGGGAACGGCTGCTATATAGGCTATTTCGTCTCCTTCACAAAGCTCTTTTTTACCGTAAGCTTTTTTTGAAGGCTCTTTTCCCTTAAGTCTTTGTTTATTCACATCTTTTAACTTTTGTATGACTTCAAAAAGCCTTGCTCTTCCGGGGATGCCGTAGCTCTTTAAGTTTGGGGTGACAGCAAGGCATATTGTCTTTTCCGTTCTTGAAATATCTGCCACCACCAAATTGGCATCTAAGGGGTCCAAGCCTCTTTCAACGCACTCTACAGAGGCATAAAAGGACTTTAAGTCTATAGCTATATATCTTTTTTCCATACAATGCCTCCGTTCAAAAGTATTTAGGGTACCTCTAAAAAGTGCTATTGAAGTAAAATTGAGATAGCTTGTTCGAGGACTAGGAAATGGCTCGAAGCCAATGTAGAGCATTGGTGAGAGACATTGACGACGTACTCGGGCAAGATAGCCAATTTTACGATTT
>JAFSVK010000006.1 GCA_017444985.1 Bacillota bacterium | reverse complement strand
CCCGCAAACCTTAAGGCTGCCGCAGACGGCGAAAATTTCGAGTGGACGGATATGTACGAAGATTTTGCCAAAACAGCCGAGGCAGAGGGCTTTAAGGCACTTGCCGCAAAGTTCAGAGCTGTGGGAGCGATCGAAAAGCACCACGAGGAAAGATATCGTGCTCTTTTAAACAATGTGGAAACAAAGCAGGTATTTGAAAAGAGCGAGGTCAAGGTTTGGGAGTGCAGAAACTGCGGCCATATCGTGGTAGGTACAAAGGCACCCGAGGCCTGTCCCGTATGTGCACATCCTAAGAGCTATTTTGAAATAAGCGAAGAAAATTACTAAAAAGGTGTTAAAAACACAAGGGCATTTCGGCACAGCCGAAGTGCCCTTTATTACATTCAATTTTCAATGCTATTTTACCTATTGACAAAGGTGGATAAAGGTGTATAATTCGTTGTAAGGAGTTCTTATCGAAGAATTTCATAGAAAACGCAACGGAGAGTTGCATTTATAAAGGAGGAAAAACTATGTTCTGTACTAAATGCGGTACACAGGTAGCCGACGGCTCACTGCATTGTACCAACTGCGGAGCGGCGCTTGAAGTTCCGGCTCAGGCGGCACCTCAAAACACAGCACCGCAAAATACCGCACCACAACCTAATAATATTTTTCAGGATGCCCCCGGTGGCTCCGCAAAGCCCGTGAAGGTTCCTGTAGTGCCTATAGTTATAGCAGTGGCTGTAATAGCCGTTATAGGTATTATATGCGCTGTTGTTATGAGTATAAAGCCTACGATCAACCTTAATAAATATGTTAAAGTTGAGTACACCGGCTACGATACCGTGGGAAAGGCAGAGTTTTCCTTTGACAGCGAGGCTTTTGAGAAGAAATACAAAAACCTTAAATACACATCCAAGGCAAAGAAAGAGGCTAAGTCCTTAGGTCTTTTCGGTGCAGACATCGATTCCGTAAAGCCCTACAAGGTATTTGAACTTGCCGTAGAGGATCAGTTTATAGGCAGCACCCAAACAGGCCTTAAAAACGGTCAGGAGATCACCTTCAAATGGGACGACATAGACAAGCGAATGGAGGAATATTTAAACTGTAAAGTAAAATACAGTGATATGACATTTACCGTAGAGGGTCTTGAGAGCATACAGACGGTGGATCCTTTTGAAAATATAGAGCTGGATTTTTCGGGCGTTGCACCTAACGGCTCCGTAGAGATCACCAACAACAACAAGGGTTATTTGGGAGATATATCTTTCTATGCGGAACCTTCCTACGGCCTCTCAAACGGTGATACCGTAACGGTACAGACCTACAGCGACCTTGAAGACTTAAATGAAACCATGGCAGAGAAAGAAGGCAAAATAGCCTCAAGTGTAAGCAAGGAATACAAAGTTGAAAATCTTGATGCATATGTAACAAAGATAGATGAGATATCCGAGGATGCCTTTGAGGAAATGAAGTCTCAGGCAAACGATATAATCACCCAAAAGACATCGGATTGGGATGAGACAAAGCAGGTGTTAAATTCTGCGGAATATATGGGTTGCTACCTTGAAACAGCCAAAAAGCAGTCCTATTCGGGCAACAACTACTTATTCCTTCTCTACAAGATGGATGTAACATATAAAGAGGATGAATACAACGATGCCAAGAACTTTACCTATATCTTTGTTGTAAGATATGAGGATCTTCTTGTAAATTCGGATGGCGAGGTAACGGTAGATGTATCCGATTACTACACACCTTACACCTCTGTACGCAAGGAAGTAACAAGAGGAAGCAATCACTACAACACCACGACCTACTTCTACGGTTACGCAAGTAAGGATGAGTTTGAAAAGAAAGTTATAAACGGCGATGCCGCAAGCTACAACTCCGAATCCAATATCGAAGAATAAAAAAAAACCACCCCCGAGCAAAGCTCGGGGGTTTTCATATCCCCACTTTCACAACAAAAAACTTGGAAATCTCCTAAAAATACGGCGCTACACAACGCCTCCCCTGAACAGCCACAGCTGACGGGGAGGTGGCACAGCATAGCTGTGACGGAGAGGTACCCACCCCGGGAGGGGAAGGAAGCCCATAGGGCTGACGAGGTCTCATCCAAAAACATTGCCGTTACTTTTTATATGAGATAACAACTCCAAAAGAAAAAGCCGAGAGAACACAACAGTCCCTCGGCTTTAACTCTCAAAATATAAAGAGGAATGAAATCAAAGCTTACTTCCGAAATCCCTGCACTTAGCCAAACCATCATCATCGGGAGTATTTTGTACCGCTAAGGACTGCTTTACATTAGCCCCGGCATTTGTCAATCTATCCTCCCAATCCCTGAGCCACTGTCCGTCGCCCCAATCGTAGCTACCGAATATGGAAACATTTTTACCCTTGAGAGAGCCTTCTATATTGTTGTAAAGCTCTTCCACGCTGTCCTCCAACTCTTCTGCTCCCATGGCGGGAGAACCCAAGGCTATGGAGTCGTACTCTCCTATTGTGGAAGCATCGAAGGAAGATGCTTCAAATATGCTTACATCCCCCGAAGCTCCTTCTTTTACAGCCTGTGCCATTGCCTCGGTATTTCCTGTTGTTGATGCGTAAATTATTGCTATTTTGCTCATTTTAAGCCTCCTGTTATTAATTTTTCCAAGGGCATGCCACCCTCATAAAGTTTGCAGTATCGGTTAGTGCAATTTTTATATTTGCAAAACCGACTTCTTGCCTTTTTTTCGTCGCAATATACCTTCCAATAACCGCAAAAAATATAATTTTTGCCTTTGTTTTTTATAAACCCCTTCACATCCTCGGGAGGATAGCCTAAGAAAAGTCCTATTTCATGAGGAAAGCCATATTTAAAACGCTCTTTTAAATGCTCCACACAGTGGTCGGGATCCGTATCCTTATAGCCGAAGGAACGCATAAAAGTACGGGTGTCCGTTTTGAAAAGATCTCTTGCCAGCATATCTTTTCTGTACACATACACAAGCACCCTGTTTTTCTCGCTCTGCAGAGGTTCCACATATATGCCCGCTTTGTTGAGCCTAAGATTTAGTTTGTGTATGCTCTCAACACCGTCATTTTTGGTATATGTAAATAGGTTTCCGCACTTTATCCCCGCCAAAGTAGGAGAGGCATAGGCGACTATCTCCTTATCCATAACATCCTCCGATAAAATATAATGGTTAGTATACGCTAACTACATTTACAAAGTTTACACCATAAATAGGGTATTGTCAAGAGGTTTTTTATAAAATTTTTAGAGCTAAATTACAGAAATATCCTAAAATATCGACTTGACAGGTAAATTAGCTTATGCTAATATATTTTCGAGGTGATATCATGTCAAAAAAAGATTCCAACTTTCAAAAGTTGGTTATGTCTTTTGCTTATAGGGGCAAGGAAATATTTAAGCCCTTAAATACAGGCTTTATAGATGAAAATGTAGCCTGTGTAAGGGAATGGATAGCAAATATTTTTTTCTACACCAAAAACAATAAAACCATTATGATAGATGCGGGCTACAACTACCCTCGCCTTAAAGAAAAAATGGAGTGGCTGGGGATAAAAGCCCAAAATATAGAACACATACTTATAACCCACCAAGACACAGACCATGTAGGTGCCATAGAAGAAGACAGCGAAGGTCTCTTTAAAAATGCCAAAATATATTTAAGCCACATTGAAAACCAATACCTTACGGGAGAGAAAAAACGCCGTGTGATATTCGGTTTGTACACTCTTCCCAAGGTAAAGTGTCATAATGAAAGAAAGCTTCTGCAAGACGGAGATGTGTTTTACATATACGACATTAAAATAGAGGCTATACTTGTGCCCGGGCATACCGCAGGACACATGGTATATCTTGTGGACGATAGCTATCTATTTACGGGAGATACACTTTGGTTCGGAGCAGATGGAGGCTACAGTTTTATAAACTCTCTTGCGACAGATAACCGCCTTGCACTGCGGTCTTTAAAAAAGCTTAAAGATACTCTTCTTGCAAGAAAAGCTTTCCCAAAGGTCATAACGGGGCATACGGGTTGGTCGGATGAAAAGGAGTTTGTATTTGCTCATACGGACAAAATATGCAACAGCTTTAAACGCCAAAAACCTCACGACCCCACCGCACCCTACGACGGCTATGACGAAAGAGAGGACACCAAAGAAAATGCTCTTAAAAATAGGCTCCCAAAGGCATTTTGGATAAAGGAGTGAGAGTATGAGTATATATGTTTTGGAAGGTGTACTTATACCCTTTTTAGGTACGGCTTTAGGCTCTGCTTGTGTGTTTTTCACTAAAAAAGAACCGAAACCCATAGTGGAAAGGGCACTTACGGGCTTTGCGGCAGGTGTAATGACGGCAGCCTCGGTTTGGAGCCTTATAATACCCGCTACGGAACAATGCCAAAATATGGGAAAATTTGCTTTTTTGCCCGCTTTTATAGGCTTTTGGATAGGTATTGTATTTTTGCTTCTTTTAGATACCCTTATACCTCATCTCCACAGATATGCCGACAAGGCGGAAGGACCTGCCTCAAGCCTTAAAAAAACCACTATGATGCTCTTAGCAGTGACTCTCCACAACATCCCCGAAGGTATGGCGGTAGGTGTGGTATATGCAGGTTTCCTTTCGGGTAACTCCCTAATATCCTACGGCAGCGCCTTAGCTCTTGCCGTAGGTATAGCCATACAAAACTTCCCCGAGGGCGCAATAATATCTCTCCCCCTCCATGCCGAGGGCAAAAGCCGCCGTTCCGCCTTCATAAGCGGTGTACTATCGGGTGCCGTAGAACCCGTGGGAGCTCTCTTAACAATATTTGCAACCGTCATTTTTCTACCTGTTATGCCCTACCTCCTAAGCTTTGCCGCAGGTGCTATGATATATGTGGTGGTGGAAGAACTCATTCCAGAAATGTCCGCAGGCCCTCACTCCAACACGGGTGTTATAGCATTTTCCACAGGCTTCACCCTCATGATGGCTTTGGATATGGCTCTGGGATAAAAAAGGCAACCGATCCAATCAATCCAATGTGATTAAATCAGTTGCCTTTTTGCTGTCTCAGCGTAAGCTCTATATACAATTCCGCTTTTCCTTTGTTCTTGTCCGTTAGTTTGTTATACTGTGCCAAAAGCTCTATTTCTTCGCTGTTTAAAGCGTTCATATCCACATTTTCCCTAAGCCCCGCTATATCATCAAGGCTCACCCTAAAAAACTTCGCCAACCGTATCGCCCGAGAAAAAGGCAACTCACATTCCCCTTTCTCATACCGCCCGTAATACTGCGCCGTAGTCCCCAAAACCTCAGCCACCGCCGCCTGCGTGATCCCTAAATTCTCCCGTATTTCTTTTAACCTCTCATTCCAGTACATATAACACCCCTCCTTTTTGTGATATTGTACCATATAAATAAAATATTGTTGACAAAACAATCATATATGATTATAATTAACATAAAAATAATCAAAAGAGAATATAAAAGGAGGCGTTTTTTATGAAAAAAGAGTTTAAAAACTTGGTTTTGGGTATGCTTATAGGTGGTACAGCGGTAGGAGCAATACCAACGGTGGCAAAAGATGCGAGGGACTATATAGAAGTTACTTATCGCAACATCAAAATATATGCCGACGGAAACTTGGTAGACACCACGGGAAATGAAGCCTTTATCTACAACGGCACAACCTACCTCCCCGTAAGAGCAGTAGGAAATGCCTTCAATAAGGCTATAGACTGGGACGGAGCAAATTCCTCCGTATACATAGGAAAAAGACCTACCACGGTAGGAACACCCACGGTACTTATTGAGAATTTGGATTATTTTACCAAGGATGGAATGTTTTCGTTTAGAGGGTTAAGTGATAGTGGGAAAGACAATGTAGGAGATATCCATAGTAGTGGAGTTAGCACGGACGATCAAGGAAAAATACAATACCTCGTGAATGCACAGTATAGAAGAATAAAAGGAACGGTTGGGACTTGCTTTAGTGAAAGAGATGATTCGGATGTGGCTATCTTTAAAATATATGGGGATGGAAAGTTATTGTTTTCATCAAGACCTATTACGGCCGGAAATGTACCGGAAAGTTTCGATGTGGATATTACTGGGGTAATAAGTTTAACACTTGAAACAAGTTTTGAAAAACACAGCCATAGTGTTGAACTGTATGATTGTGGGTTGTATTCGTGAGAATGTAAAGGAATCTACTTGTTGGAAAAGCGTTTTCGGGAAGAGCTTATTTTTGACCTACGGTAAAAAATTTATAAACAAACATAAAGAAAGGATGTGACGATATGAAAAAGAGAATTTTAAGTATCTTGTTGAGCGTGGGTTTAATATTTAACTGCAATGTACTCTCCTTTTCAGCCGAAACGAAGGAGAGCACGGTCGGGACGGAAGAAAATTACACTATTGAGCTTGATTGGGGATTTTCTTTAAAGAATACGAATGATATTTGGAATTTAAGTCAAAAAACTTTTTCGGACATATCGATCAATAATGCTGTTTTGGTTAATGATAGTTTGTATTTCTTTGACCAAAACGGTTTAAATGTTTGTATAGATGATAAAACGGAAAATATAAATTCAGATGTTGGCTTTAACATTTGTTATAATGACGATCACATTTATTATATTACCGATAGTGGGGTTTGCAAGGTAAATATATATACAAAAGAAAAAACACAAGTTTATATAGGTGACTACAATTTCATTGCTTTTGATGAGGATGGAAACCTGTACAGTTGCGATGATTCAAATTTGTTTGTTAACGGGAATTCAATACTTCATTCAAATGAAAAACTGTATTCTTTTTATCCACATAAGGAATATTCTGTTATAGAAACAACTGTAAATAACAGAAGAAACATATATTTACTTAAAAATAAGGATTTGGCTGTTTTAAGAATAGCTACGAATACAATAAACTATACAATAAAGGATAATGAGTTGATTTTTAATGAAGAAAATAAGTTTTATACAGTTGATCTGGACACGCTTGAAATAACTCCGAATTCCGATATACAGCTATATACAAGTTCAACCATGGAGCGTGCAATAGGTTGGGCTTGGGATATTGCCAATGATGATACACACGGGTATTCACAAAGTAATCGACAAGGACCGGATTATGATTGCTCCTCGTTTGTTGCCGGAGCACTTAAAGCAGCCGGTTTTGATGTTAGTTATTTTACTACTGCAAATATGGGACAAGAATTAATAAATAACGGATTTACAGAATATGCATTTACATCTCAATCACAATTGGAACGTGGAGATATATTGTGGTATAGATACGGAACTCATGGACATACAGAAATATATTTGGGGAATAATCAACTGATTGGTGCTCATGATAATTGGGACGGAAGAACAGGAGATAGTAGTGGAAGGGAAATATGTGCAGATAGTTTTTATAATGAGTCATCGACTCCTTGGATGAAATTCTATCGATATGAAGAAGATGACTTTAATATAGACGGTTATTTAGACAGCGTCAGTGCAGGATCCGGTTATGTAGTTATAAATGGTTGGACTTATGATAAAGACATTATATCAAAAGCCCTAAATATTCATGTGTATATAGGGGGACCGGCGGGAAGTGTAGATGGAAATCCTATTAATTATGCAGATAAATACAGACCGGATGTTGGCAATCATGGATTTGACGGCACTGTTATTGCAACAAATAAATCAGGGAAACAACCGGTTTATGTTTATGCGATAGACGCACAAGATTCAAGTAATTCATTTTTGCTGAATAATTGTCCTATGTATGTCGATATACCTGCTCATCACGAACCGATAGGTTCATTTGACGGAATAGAAGCAAGTTACGGACAGGTTCGTGTAACAGGTTGGACTTTTGATGAAGATGATCCTTCAAAGCAACTTGATTTTCATGTTTATATCGGTGCAGGTCCCGGGCAAGAGGGGGCTGAGGGGCATCAATACGATATAAACGGAAACAAATTGGTTGCAAATACAAACAGAAATGATGTTGATGAAGCATACGGTTGCGGAGGATATCATGGATTTGATTCGACTGTAAGTACCGACAAAGTAGGAACTCAAACCGTTTATATTTACGCTATAAACGACGGTGAGGGTGATAATCCTTGCATAGGAGAAAAAACGGTAAATATTCCGAAAGACACAACAAAGCCGGTTATTTCAAATGTGAAGGTAACTCATAGCACGACGGGCTACACTGTATCCTGTACGGTTACCGATAATGCGGGAGTAGACAGGGTGCAATTTCCTACTTGGACGCAGGCGGGCGGACAAGACGATATTATTGCCGATTGGGAGACAAATACAAAGGCAAGGGGTACAAAAAGCGGAAATACCTATACATATACTGTAAAAGCGAGTGACCATAATAGTGAAACGGGAAAATACAACACCCATATATATGCTTACGATAAAGCGGGCAATGCGGCTATGGTCGAGATGAACAACATAGAGTACAATGAATATACAATAAACTATAACCTAAACGGAGGTAGCCCTTCTATAGCTTCCCAAATAAAGTATACGGACGTAAATCATAATTTAAGTTCTGTAACTCCCACAAAAACAGGCTACACCTTTAAAGGTTGGGGAATAAGTGCAAATGCCGTAAGCGCCGTATATCAGCCGAGTCAAACCTATACGCAAAATGCGGGTATTACCCTTTATGCGGTATGGGAAGCATATAAATATACCGTAAGTTACAATGCAAACGGAGGTAGCGGAGCACCCTCAAACCAAATAAAGACCTACGGACAAAATTTGACTGTAAGCTCTGTAATACCTACAAGACCCGGTTACACCTTTAAAGGCTGGGGAACAAGCACAAATGCCGTAAGCGCCACATATCAGCCGGGGCAAACCTATACGCAAAATGCGGACATAACTCTTTATGCGCTATGGGAGATAATAGCAACAACGGAGAGTACCACTTTTAAGGAATCTACAACGGAATCCACAACAGAGGCTACCACAAAAATAACTGCAACAGAAACTGCCACCGAGGGTACAACAACGGAAAATAAGGAAAATACCCGTGGTATTCTTTCTGTTTCGGCTCCGAGTAGCGGTTGCGTAGGTGAGAATTTTGTTGTAAGTATAAATTTGGCAGAAGCCGAGAAGATGGCGGGAGGAGAATTCGTTTTGGAATACGACCCCGAAAAGACAGAACTTATAAGTAGTCAAAGGGGAGAAAGGTTTACATATAACAATATACAGCCCACCGTAAATGAGAAGTACGATACAAATAAAGTGTACTTGACATTTTCCGATACTTCCGATATGGATATGAACGGCACGCTTTTGGAACTGACATTTAAGGCTTTAAAAACGGGAAATGCTCAATTTAAATTACTTAATGCGGGCTTTACCGATCATAATTTAAGAGATCTTAATGTAAAGGCTTTAGGCACAACGACTGTTTTAACCGATGTTCTCTTGGGGGATGTTAACGGAGATAAAAATATAAATTATAAGGACTCCATTCTCATTCTCAGAAGCAGTGCAAAAACTTATATGCTTACAAATACACAGGCGACAGCGGCAGATGTAAACAAAGATGGAGTTGTTAATTACAAGGATTCCATACTTGTATTAAGATATGCGGCGGGAACCTTGAGTTCGTTTTAAAAGGTGGTGACATTATATGATAAAGAAAAATTTTTTAGCTCCGTGTATTTTTGTGTTTATGATGTTCTTAACTTTTTCGGTTTACGCACAAAATATCGCAAAGTTATCTGTTATTACACAGGAAAATACAACGGTAGGTGAGAGAATCAAATGTCAAGTTTATATCGATGAAGCTACTTTTGCAGGCGGTGAGTTTTCTTTAAAGTATGATAAGGATCTATTGAAGATAATATCCGGAGATCCGGGAGATAAATTTAGCGAGATGGGGATAACACCGTTTATAAATACAGAGTATAGTGATACGGAAGTTTATTTTACATTTGCAAATACTACGGATATAAATTTCAACGGTCTTTTGGCAGAATTTGAGTTTGAGACTTTGAAGGAAGGTGTAGCGGATTTTAAAATAGTTGATTGCGGTTTTTCGGACTATGATCTGAATGATCTTATCGTGGAAGTAAATACCGCATCTTGCAATATTACCGCTAAAGACTTGCATGAAAATATTGTAGATCTTGTAGTAACAGGTGGAGCAATATACTTTGACACAGATAGCGCCGCAATAGTAGGAGGCAATATCAACACTGACGAAATATATATTCCCGATGAGATAAACGGTATAAAGGTGGAATCTATAAAAGAAGATGCTTTTGCTTACTGTAAATCTCTTACGAAGGTATATTGTATAAGAGGCAGTGCAGCGGATAATATTTATTTATATCCGCAAAATACAGAAATAGTCTATATTGATGAGGTGGATGTTATTTTAGGAGATGTAAACGGAGATGAGCAAGTAGATTCAAAGGATGCCGCCATTGTTCTTCAACATTCAAGCGGAGCTTCATTGTTGGAGGGAAGAGAATTCAAGGCGGCAGATGTTAATCAAGACGGAGCTGTAGACTCTAAGGATGCATCTATAATATTACAATATACTTCAGGCTATGCTCAAGTGATCTGATAAAATTTAAATTCAGGCAAACCGAGTTTTCTCAAAGTAAAAGTCGGTTTGCCTTGGTTTTATAGGAATGTTGGATTTGGAGTGTATAATTTGGTGGAGGTGTTAGATATGAAAAAATTTCGAATAGCAATTTTACCTGTTTTTCTCTTGATATATGTTTTATTGGGTAGCTTTTTGGTGTATGCCGATGGTGATATCACTTCTGTTGCTACCGACGGGAAGTATATCTACTATACGAGTTATCACGGACCATATGACAATATTTACAAAACGGATATGGAATATGAAAATTTTGAAAACTTATATTCCACATTCCATGAATCCGGCTACGAATACATAACACCACAAATAGTCGGTATAAAAGGTGACTATATCTATATAACAACGCCAAATTATGAATTCACAAATTACGGAACTTATATTTTAAATATAAGCACCGGAGATATTAAATATTTATGTGAACCTGCGGAAGTATATATATACAAAGATTATATATATTGTCTTTTTTATACCGGAGATTATAGTGGGATGCCCTTACGTCGATTTAATTTGGATGGAAGTGGTATGGTGACCATATCCGAAAACGCGTTAGGTCAAGGTGGTGGTCCTTTATTTGAGGATGACACTATTATTTTTCCCGAAGCCTACTGGGAGCATATCGGCGAAACCACTTGTTATCACAGCGTAGTAAAATGCAATTTGGATGGTAGCAATCGTAAAGTATACGAGATTCCTGCAATTGAACCAAGTACTCAATATATGGGAGCAACTGACAGATATGCTATAGTTAGGACTTATGAAGATCAGAAATACTATATGTTCACGTTTGAAGATTGCAGTATAAAAGAAATTTTTCCGAGTGAGTTAGAAGGCTATGTTTGGTATTATTTTGCGGAAGATAACGGAAAAACATATTATCTTCAGAGTAATGCAGGTGGTGATGGGGCAACTGAACTTTTGTGCGATAATAAGATCTTAACCAGAGTTTCCGGAATTAGTATCGCTATCAATGTTGTTGATGGATGTTTCTATTACTTTGACGGAACAGAGGAGTATTATAGCATTTTGGATGGAATTAAGTGCTTGAATCTGTATCCCGATAAAGAGAAAAAGTCTAAATATAGTGAGATAGATATTGTTGTAAACGGTGTATCGCTACAATTTGATGAAAATCCATATATTACCAACTCTACAACCATGGTACCTATGCGTGCAATATTTGAAGCCTTGGGAGCCGATGTGACTTATGATACCGATACAAAGATCATAACAGCCCACAAAGGAACTGCGGTCATAAAACTTCAAACGGGAAGTGATATAGTGTATATAAATAATGTACCAACAAAACTACCTATACCCGTAGAAAATAAAAACGGTCACACTATGATACCTTTAAGATTTGTATCTGAGGCTTTGGGAGCTGAGGTTACATGGAATGGAGAAAGTAAGAGTGTGTTTATAAATTATTAGCAGTTGTAAGGGGGTAAGTTTATGTATTGTTCCAATTGCGGCTATGAGATAAAAGAGGGGGTTTTTTGCTCTAATTGCGGAAAACAAATGAATACACAAAATACGGATATGCAATTTGGAAATGATGTAGGTGTAGGTCAACAAAGGGAGGAGTACGATGCGTATGATCTGAATGAACCCTTTGTTATAAAAAGCAATAAGAACAAGAGTATTGTTGCTGTGATCATTGTGCTGTGTTTAGTGAATTTTTTGCAACTGTTTTTCTTGCCCTATGTTACTATTACAGGTAAGGGTGCTATGCTAAGTTCTCTGGACAATTCCGATTTGACGATGCTTGGGACTATGGAAATAGTTTACAAGAAGACTAAGATGGATGCAGAGGAAAGTAGTAAAACCGATAAGCCATTTTCAACCTATGATTGTGCTTTGGCACTGGTAACAGGTGCGGCTGTGGTTTTGGGTGCTTTATTACTTTTGGGGGAGTATTTGTCCGAATATAAGAATAACACTAAAAAATACAAAGCCCATTTAGGAGTTGGTGTTGGACTTATTGGTATAAATATATTATGTCTATATTTTGTTAATAAGTTTGTGTTGGTAAATTCTTGGGGGATCGCTGTAGCCAAGGGAAGTATAGGATTTTATATTTTTATAATACTCAATATTGCAATAATGATCTTAAGCTATGAATACGGCAGGAAACAAGGATAATAAATATCGGTAACATTTTGGAGGTAGTGATCGTGAAGCTTAGATTTATATGTGCTTGTTTGATTTTAACTGTTTCCTTTTCAAGCTTTGTGCCTTGCTACGGAGATTTAGGTGACTTTGAACAATATAATAACGGAAGCAGTGATTTTGGGGAGATATCCGAACCCATTGATTATGTTGTGGAAGATGTGGATGATGGATATACGGTTTCAAACCGTGTTTATGAGGTGTATACTGAGGAAGAGGAGGATACACCGAGTTATACTCAAGAGGCGGCAATGGCAGTGTCTCCCGAGGGCTTAAATCAATATGTTTTGCCCGCTGTAGTTGCAGTGGTTTCTCCTGTTTTTATATTTAACAGTATTTATACCGATACTTTAAGTATAACAATGTGTAGTTATGCAATACCTATGGAAGTTCCACTTTTTAAAAGTTTACGGGAAAGTGAGGTGAAAAATTATGCACACTCCGTATATTAGAGTGCTGTAGACTTTGTGACTGCAAGCGATTATGAGATAGAAGGAAGAATAGTTCCTGATACTAAAGGAAAAAACGGTAAAAGATTTAGGGAGTTTTTAGAAGACATTCCGTCAGGAAACTGCTATGCTGAGGTAGAAAAAGATGGAAGTGTTTCCTTTGCATCATGGAGCGATGGGTTAGTAGAAAAATCAAAGGCTCAAGTGGCAGAAAGTAATGCAAGATCAGTGTATTCTTCTGCGTGTGGCTTTGCGGCAATGAATGATTATGAATTGATTGGAAGAATAACACCTTCTACAAAAGGCTCGAAAAGTGATATGAGTTTTAGAGAATTTATTGGATATGGGATGACAGGCTCCTTCTACGCAGAAACAGATGAACAGGGCACGGTTTACTATGCATCTTGGACTGAAGGTGATTACGTGGGGGAATATACTATTGATACGGTCACAGGTAACAGTAAGGCATCAAGTTATAAATCCTAATAAAGGGAACTGCCTTGTTAATGTAAAACTTAGTCCTATATACGCTATGGCATGATTTATTCAGTGGCAATTTTTATACAAATTCTACAAAAAAGAAGGTTTTTCAAGAGGAGAAGCCTTCTTTTTTAGCATGAATATAAAGATTACTATAGAACTTAAACATAGCAAAAAAGTCGGCTTAAAAATGAGTCGCTATAAATCAATCATCATAATGCCTTTTGTAGGATTCATTTAAAATTCTGTCACTTTTGGGATGATAAGCAAGACGATTTTTGTTAATTCGGCTGTTATATTCTCCGTGAAGATTACTCCTTAATGTCTCTGGCTCATCGATACCGGTTATTATGCCACTACATTCGGTGTCTCTAATGAGTAAATCAAGAGGACCTCCAAAAACTGTTATTGAAGTAAACAAAAACCTTGATTTTTAAAAAAGAATAGTATAAAATAATATCAAATCAGGATTTAGTAAATTACGATTAGATATTGAGGTGTGGGTATGTTTGTAGGTAGAGATCGAGAACTGGAGTTTTTGGAAGATAAATATAGGAGTAAGGGCGGAGAGCTTGTTGTTATCTATGGGCGCAGGCGTGTGGGTAAAACCGAGACTTTGCGTGAATTTTCAAAAGGAAAGCCTCATATTTTTTATTCCTGTCGTGAGGTTTCCGACAAATTGCAGTTGCGTAGTTTTTCTGAAAAGATATTGCGAGAAGATATTCCGGCGGCAAAGTTTATAAAAGAATTTGCCGATTGGGAAATAGCCTTAAAGAGTGTTGCCGAACTTCCTTATGAAGGGAAAAAGCTGCTTATAATAGATGAATTCCCTTATATGTGCAAGGGTAATTCATCCATTCCCTCTATATTGCAAAATATTTGGGATGAAGGACTAAAAGATGAAAATGTAATGATAGTACTGTGTGGCAGTGCTATGAGCTTTATGGAAAAGGAATTGTTGGGGGAGAAAAATCCCCTTTATGGCAGAGCTACGGGAATATATAAAATGGAGTCTATGGGATTTTACGATGCGGTAAAGTTTTTTCCCGGTTATTCCGCTACCGATAAAATAATTGCTTACTCTGTTTTGGGAGGTATTCCTCACTATTTGCGACAATTCGATGCCGATATTTCATTGGAAAAAAATATTAAGAAAAATATTTTGAGAAAAGGCTGTGTTCTCTACAGTGAGGTGGAATTTTTATTAAAACAAGAATTGCGTGAAACACCTTTGTATAATTCCATCATAGAGGCGGTTGCCCTTGGAAACAGCAGGCTTAACGATATCAGCACAAAATCTTTGATGGATGATACATCAAAAACAAGTGTATACTTAAAAAATCTTATAGAACTTGAGATCATAAAACGGGAGTTTTCCGTAGATGTAGGGATAAAGGAACGTGCGAACACAAACAGAGGACTTTATCGCTTGACGGATAATTTCTTTAGGTTTTGGTATGCTTTTGTTTTTAACAATTTTTCCGAGCTTGAAGACGGAGATATGGAGGGGGTGTTTGAATATTCCGTAAAACCCAATTTGCATAAATTTGCCTCCCTTGCCTTTGAGGATGTGTGCAGAGATTATATGAGAGAAATGCAGAAGAGTAACAAACTCCCCTTTAGATATAAGAAAATAGGCAGGTGGTGGGGAAAAACAAGTGTACGCCGCAAAGAGACCATAGAGAGTTTGGAAACGGAAATAGATATCCTTGCCATATCGGATAAGCAGGATAAATATATTGTGGGAGAGTGTAAATTCAAGGGCAGACCTTTTACCTACAGTGAATATTTGGAAACATCGGCTAAACTGTTACAGCTAAAAGAAAAAAATGAGTTTTACTATTATCTCTTCTCAGGGTCGGGCTTTGATGAAAAATTGACAGCGCAAGCTAAAGAGGATCCTCATATTAAGCTTGTAAATACGGAGGAAATTGTGGATTTCCGCAATGCTTAAAAAAGGTACCTCCCAAAACCGCTATTGAAGCGAAATGGAGATATTCTGTTTAAGGGACCTCTAAAAACTTATAAATCATAAAATCGGTTATCTTGCAAAGGTCAGTCGTCAATGGGGCTGTGAAAAAACAAAATGTGCTTTTTCACAGCCCTTTGTAGTAAAATATATAAACATTATCACAACTATCCGACGAAATTTTATTCAATATCAAAAACTGCATCAAGTTGCAAGACTGATTATTTGCGTTCATTTTTCCTGCATACTTTCCTTCACATCTTTTTCGATCTCGGAATACAATTTGTTAACGTCGCTTTCCGTATAATTAAGTTCTTCATATTTATCCGAAAAAACGACTTTAACGCTCGCAAGCCGTCCTGCCATTCGCCTGTCATGGCGAAGATCGTGCCCGGTCAGTAAGATATAGTCACACAACGTATCGCCCGTAAAGTAAAACATAACATAAATCAGCTCACGAGGCTCATTAGCCAAAGTGCGTGTAAGATACAATAATATTATCGCAAGAATCAGACCAACCATCATAAGAATAAATACCTCGGTATGTCGTTTTTCCTTCTTTTCAACCATACCCAATTCATAAGCAAATGTGTCTTGTATGGTATCGCTGAGAGTATTTTTCTCTTCCTGTGACAGACAGTCTCCGATTATATTCAGCACGAGGGGACACTCGGGCGGAACGTACTCCGCAGACGTTTTAATATAATCCTTAAACTCCGTATTCAGTTCCTCATAACCCTTAACGCTGTATGCACTAATTACATCATTATAGTCGGAAATTTGACAAGGAAGCGTCACAACGCCGTTTCTTACATAATCTTGCTTTAGACGCTCATCAAGATTTCCCTTTCTTGATTCAAATAATTTGATAATATTACGGTTGCTCATGTTGTTTTCTCCTGTTTAAGGGATTGAAATTGTTAAAGGGTACCTCTAAAAAGTGCTATTGAAGTAAAATTTAGATATTTGTTCGAGTACCGGGAAATGGCTCGAAGCCAATGTAGAGCATTGGTGAGAGACATTGACGACTAACCTTTGCAAGATAGCCGATTTTACGATTTATGACTTTTTAGAGGTGCCCTAAATAAAACTATGCTTTGTAAACTTCTTCGCCGTCCACGATTGTGGCAACTATGTTTGACTGTGCGATCTTTTCAATATCATCATGCAGAAAATCGCAGTCAAAGACCGTCATATTGGCAAGTTTGCCAAACTCTATGCTGCCCATACGGTTTTCCTGATGCCATTGGCGAGCAACATTGATGGTCAGTGCACGCAGGGACTGTTCGCGGGTGATTGCTTCTTTAACATTGTGCGGAGCAGATTCAACGCCCAGTTCCTTTGGCAGCTTACGGGTCTCTGCCATGTAAATGCTGTGTTTGATGCTGAAGGAAGGAGAAACCGGATAGTCCGAATGAAATACAGGGTATGCGCCTGCGTCAAAGAAGGACTTGATCGGGTAAGAATTTTCTGCCAATTCCTTACCGACATAAGACACCTCAATATCATATAAGCCGGGAAGTTCCGCTGTCCACAGCGGAGGAACTGCCGGAATGGAACCTGTTGCGGCCATGCGGCGGATATCCTCATCGGTTACGAAGTGCAGATGTGCCAAAACATTGCGCTGATCCATATCGCCTGTTATTTTTTCCGCATCCTCAATGCAGCCAAGCATAAAATGAGTCGCGCCGCCACCCTCGGAGTGAACGTGTACAGAAAGGCCTTCTTTGTCGGCTGCGGTTATCAATTCTACCATCTTGTCATGGTCGTTGAAACGCTCTACACCGTGATAGCCGGGCTGATCGAGATAATCCTGATTCTGCCATGCTGTGTGTGCCTCGGTCACGCCGTCTAAAAATGTCTTTATACCAATAACATGGAAATATTCACCGCTGTACATGGCGCGGTCTTTGGCGATGCGTGCCACTTCCGCCTTCGGGTCCTCGGGATTGTCGGGGCACATCAGGTAAGCATAGGTGCGCAGTTTCAACTTGCCCGCTTGTTCAAGCTCATAAAAAGCTTTTGTTGCAATCTTATTAGTGACCTCCACGCCTGCATCGCCTACTGCGGTGTAGCCATTTGCAAGAGCCATATCCTGCCATGCCAGCAGATAGTCCTTGGCATTATCAATGGTCGTGGGAAGCTTGGGATATAACTCAAACACGGGGGCTTCACAGATGTAGCCGTCCGGTTCACCGTTTTCGTCCACATGTACCAGATCATATCCCATTTTTTTTGCATAGGCCGCATCTATGCCCGCCCATTCCAGTGCCTTGCTGTTGAGAAGCATAGAGTGGCCGCCGCCTGTTTGCATAAGCAGTATCTTGTCGGAACAGATCTCGTCAAGATATGCCTTGGAAACATATTCGTCATTTTCGGCCCACCCGGAGGCCATGTAAAACTCACGCTCCGGGTTATTTTTAATAAATTCCTTGATGATCTCGCGGTATTTGGCATAATCCGTCAAGCCGACAGGTGCAAGGTTAGCCTGCCCGATAGCGCGATCACCGGCCAGATAGCTGTGACAATGTGATTCAAGAAAGCCCGGATATATGTAGTTCTCGCCATAATCCAACACCTGTGCATCAGCATCTGCAAGTTCTTTCACTTCCTCGGCATCACCGATATAGGCAAATAAACCGTCCTTGACCAATGCAGCCTTAGCAAAAGGCTTCTTTTCATCCATAGTGATAATGTTGCCAAGAATTATTGTTTGTTTCATATCTTGATCCTCCTATATTAGCAAAGAATTTTATACAAGCTTTAGCGATCTCTTTTTAATAATATACGTCTTTCGGTTCAATTCTGCACTGACTCCCACAGTGCCCGAAGTATGGGATCAATTCATTTTCTTGCCGCAGAAATATACTTCACTCGGCTTGTTGTGGCTGAAACCATCCTGTTCTGCCGTAAGCAGGTCTGTGTCAAATACCAGATAATCCGCATCTTTGCCAACGGTGATCGAACCTTTTTTATCCTCTATACCAAGCTGCTTTGCGCCGTTGATCGTAAATCCGATTAGCATTTCTTCAATGCTCATTCTCTCGTCTGCAGGCGGGAATAACGTATCGCATTTTGCCCATTCATGCGTCTTGGTCTTTTGGGTCGTCTTGCGTGTCATTCCTATTTCCATACCGAGATACGGGTTCCATGTCATAAAGTCCCCGAAGGTAATGTTATCGCTTGACCATGCCACCAAAGCGCCTGTATCCCAAACTGTCTTGCAGCGGAACTGCTTTGCGGCACGTTCTTCTCCCAGCCATTTACTTGATTCCTTCGTGTTTCCCGCATGCCAGTGCGGTGTGAAATTTGCGATAATGCCAAGTTCTGCAAACCTGCCGAGATCGGCATCATCCTCGATCTCCAAATGGGCGCAGGTAACTCTTACCTTTAAGCTGTCTCCAAGCTCTTTTTTCGCCATTTCATAACCATCCATTACAGTGCGTGACGCACGCTCTCCAACGGTGTGAAGATGAAGGTCTAAATTCGCCTCATTGAGATTTTTCAGAAGCTCACAAATTCCCTCTGCGGAAAAAGCAGTAGTTCCAACGGTATTGATATCCACATAAGGTGTGACCATAGCGGCTGTATGTATCTTCTGTGTACCGTCCATAAATATCTTCATAGTATGAACTTTCAGGTGTTCCGTATCAAACTCGCGATGTAAACGCTTGACCTCTTCGAGACCCTCTTCGGCATCGTGCTCCGCATTTACCACAAGACTACCGTCAACATAAATCGGCAGTTTTCCCTGTTCGTCAAGGGCTTTCAGACGTTTATATACCTTCTCATGGAACTTCGCACCCCCCGGAAGGCCTGCATCAAATACCGCACACACACCGTATTCGACCGAAAAATCTATCCAGCGTTTCAGTGATGCGTCAACCTGTTCATCTGTCAGTTCCATTCCGCTGTCAAGAATGATCGGGATCTCCGCTGCACCTTCGATACAATTTCCCGTCACATGTCCGTCTTTACGCACATAAATAGCAAGCCCCGGTATCGGGTCGGGCGTATCGTCGGTAATACCGTGTCTTTCAAGTATTTTTGAGTTCACCCAGATGCTGTGGCCTTCACCTTCCTGAATTTGCAGTTCGGCATCGGGACATATTGCATCGAGATCTTCTTTTACAATATCCTCTCCGTTCAGGAATTTTTTCTCCAAAACAAATCTGTAACGCTTTTCACCGGGATTTTCCTTGATACGCTGAGCCATAATGTCAAGTGCTTCCTGTTTACCGTTTGGTTCAAGACGCTCTCCTGCATCGGCATACTCAAATCCCACAGGAATGGTTACATGAACGTGGCTGTCAATGATGCCCGGCATAATGAATTTTCCGCCGAGATCTATAACTTCGCCCTCATAATCGGAAAGCCCCGCCTCATCACCTACATAGACAAACTTGCCGTCTTTCACAGCAAGGGCACTTGCAATGGAATTTTCCTTGTCTGCCGTAAAGATTTTTGCGTTTTTTATGATTTTGTCTGCTTTCATGTTCATTCTCCTTTCTTTAAAAAGAAACACTGACTAAAAAAATAAATTTTGCGGTGTTTCCCAAGTTTTATTGTTTAAAATATAAAAACGCACTCCAAAGAGCACAGTTATCCTATGGAGTGCGTTTGAAAGATATAATATTTACTTGAAAAAAGAACATACTTATGTTGCTTGTTTGAGAATACAGTCTTTTTCATAACTTGTCAAATCCTTTCTTACGGATTTTCGTACAAAGATTGCCTAAATACACCCACTCCTATAAGGGTACCTCTAAAAAGTGCTATTGAAGTAAAATTTAGATATTTGTTCGAGGACCGGGAAATGGCTCGAAGCCAATGTAGAGCATTGGTGAGAGACATTGACGACGTACTCGGGCAAGATAGCCAATTTTACGATTTATGAGTTTTTAGAGGTGCCCATAAATCAAAGTTTGTAAAGCGGCGGGTTTGGGCATCATTAGCCTTTATTCTGTTTTTATTTTGTTTCTTATCACATAAATACCTCTTATGCTATAATATTATCACATAATTCCAAAATATTCAATAGGGCAATTTGTTGAATTTAATATAATAATTCTATACATATTTCCTAAACACAGAAGGGGAGCACCAAAAGAGTGATCTGCTTATTTAATGAAGTACTGATGCGCCTGTAATATTATCCCTTTTTCCTTTCCGTTGCTTCACACATATTGACACCTCCGCCAACATCCATAATTTTACACCACCTTATATTTCGCAACACAAAATTTCTTGAAAATATCCTCTATTGTAAAAAATAATAATATTTTTTGTATTTTTTGGCCGGTTTTGTGTTATAATATTTAGGTTAGAGATCAGGTGACCTCTAAAAAATCATAAATCGTAAAATCAGCTATCTTGCAAAGGTTAGTCGTCAATGTCTCTCACCAATGCTCTACATTGGCTTCGAGCCATTTCCCGGTCCTCGAACAAGAAGCTTAATTTTACTTCAATAGCACTTTTTAGAGGTCCCCTGAATTTTGAGGGGTAAGAAATGAAAGACAGTAAAAAATTTAAAAATACATCTCCCGTAAGAGCGGTGGTTTTTTTCTGTATAGGTATATTTTTGTGTATATTGGGTTATACCGTGCTTACAAGCAATGATTCCAATGTTACCAATATTAAACTTTATGCCACGGGTGAAAAAAACGACAATGCACTTGCCAACAATATAAGAGTAAGTCGAGTGATAATAGACAGAGGTACGGCTAAAGAGAGGGACTACCCTCTTGAAAACGTGGCTCTTAATCCTACCTGGGTATATGAGAAAGAGTACGGCCTTTTAAGAGCCTACGATGTTTTGCATCCCGATACGGTGGAAATATCCATACCCAAGGCAAAAACCGTTACGGTGGAGTTTGTATCCGAGGTTGGTAGCGGTATAGTGGGGCTTACCGTAAATGATGACTATTCCGCCACCAAAAACATAGACCTCTACAGCGAAAGCGATTGGTCGAATATAAGCTATGACATAAAGGCTAACTTTGTATTTTACTATATTGCAAGGATATTGGGCGTGTTGCTTTTTGCTGCGGGTATACTGTTTATTGTAAAGCTTTCATTTATAGATAACAGAAAACATATACTTGAAGTATTCAAAAGCCACAGGTTAAAAAGGCTTTTCTGCGGTTTTGTATCCGCCTTGGTTTTTGCCACACTTTTTATAACCACTTTTACGGTCTTAAAGGGTATAGCCTATATGCCCGGGAAGGACAATGTAGTTATAAGGATAGAGGCACAGGGGTGCCCCGGTAAGGGAAGCTATACAAATGTAAGACTTTATCAGGTATATATAAACGGTAAAGAGTACGATATTTCAAAAATACCCTTAAGCGGTCCATGGGAGTACAATACCGACAACCACCTTATACAGTGCCTTGATTCAAAGGAAAAAAGCTCCGTTGTTTTTGAGGTGGATGCTTTCAGAGATATACAAATGCAGTTTGTATCCGAGGTGGGTTCGGGTCTTGTGAAGGTGTACGAAAACGATAACCTCCTTGATACCATAGACCTTTACAGTGATGCGGTCTGGGATTACAAGTATCTCTCCCACACATTTTTACCCATAGTTAAGCCTTACATGGCTGTGGCTGTGGTGTTGGCTGTGTTTGTGGCGGGCTTCTTCTGCGGTATACTGCTTTTTGATAAAAAGATAGCGAGAATAATATACAAAATAGGCTTAAATATGTTGCTGGCTCTTTTCCTTTGCTTTGTATGCTCTTTTATGCAGCATGAGAGCTTGGGAGAAAGTTTGGGCTGGTTCACGGGGCAGATAGAAAACTTCTGGGAGGAGTTTTCACTTATACTTACACTCTCCCTTATACTTACCCTTATCACGGGAAGGACATTCGTATCTTCTTTGGTACTGAGCCCTATCGTAATGATACTGCTTATTACAAACCACTACAAAATACTTTTCAGAAACTCCCCCTTCCTACCTTGGGATTTTCTCAATGCAAGTGAGGCGGCAAGTGTTATAGGCGGCTTTAAAATAACAGTACCTCCCGCAATTTGGCTGTCTTTGCTTTTTGTCATATTATTTTGTACGGCAATGTTCTTTACGGAAAGAATAGTAGGGAAAACAAGCCTTAAAATAAGACTCTATACCCTTGCCCCCGTGCTTATGGCAACAAGCTACTACTTAACAAGCGTGTACTTTAATTTTAACAGACCCATAAATATGTTTGACATAGACTCTTTCTTTAGGAATGAGGGCTTTGTAAATGCCTTTACCAAAACAAGCAGGTACCTTTTGCCTATGGAAGAGCCTAAGGGCTACAGCAAAGAAAGAATGCTTGCCATTAAAAAAGACATTGAAAGATCCGCCGACAGCTCGGGAAAGAAGCCTAATGTTATACTTATAATGAGTGAATCTTTCTGGGATATGGAGAGGATAAAGCAAATAGGCTTTAACGAAGAGATGTTCCCTAACTACAGGAAACTGCAAAAGACATCCATGACAGGCACCCTCCTTACAAATATATTCGGAGGAGGTACCGTAAACAGTGAGTTTGAGTCTGTTACGGGCTTTTCCGTAGGGTATCTTCCCAATGAATACATGCCTTATCAAAGGTGTATGAGGAAGAATTTTTCTTCTATAGTGAGCTTTTTAAAGGCTCAGGGTTATAATACAACGGGCATACACCCCTACATACCCACAAACTACAACAGAAAAGCCGCCTATGATTTTCTGGGCTTTGACGAAAAGGTGTGGGAGTCGGATTTTGACGAGAATTGCGACAGAATGAGAGGCTATGTTTCCGACCATGCTCTTACGGAAAAAATAATAGAAGAGTATGAAGAAAACAAAAAAACGGGTAAACCTTGGTTCAACCTCTCCGTAAGTATGCAAAACCACGGAGGCTATTGGGGGACGTCCATAGATGAGGGTAAGAGCGTAGACATAGACCTATCCGCCTTTGACGAAAGTTCAAGAGGCTCCATAGAGGACTGTGCCATAGGCCTCCACTATGCGGATTTGGCTTTGGGAGAGCTTATAGACTATTTTGAAAAACAGGAGGATCCCACGGTAATAATAATGTTCGGCGACCACATGACAGATGCGGGGCCTGTAGGCTACACCCTTTTTGAACAGGTGGGTATGCGGGAAGAAGATGTATCCATACAGAATATATACAACCGCCACTTGGTACCCTACATGGCTTGGAGCAACTACAAGCAGGAGAAAAAGACTACCACAACCTTAAGTGTAACCGACCTGCTCCCTGTGGTATTCAAGCAATACGATATCGTAACACCCCCTTATTTTGACTACCTCTATGCCAATATTGATATATACACCGCCTGTGCCTCCAATATATTTGTGGATAATGAGGGTGTTATAATGCCCGTAACAGCCATGAACGAAAAGCAGAAAAAGGCTTATGAGGACAATTGGCTCATAGAGTACGATTATATTTTCGGCAAAAAATACATAGCCGATGTCTTTGAGTATAAAGGGGAGGGGTAAGTATAAATATTTTAAACAACAGATATACCTGCTCCCTTTTTATAGACATAAACTATATTTTTCGCTACGGCATATTTTCTTATATAAGTAAAAAAAATACCGAAAAATATACTTTGATACCCATAAAAGAAAAGTGTAAAAAAGGCGAACTTTTAAAAAAAACAAACACACTAAAGGTATTTAAAAGATATATCAAAAAAGAGCCTCTTACAAAAAAAATACTTCAAGAGGGTTGGTTAAAGGCTCAGAGAGAGGAAGACATATATAAAAGGGCAAGGCTGTATGCTTACACCGGGCTTGCCCCCTTGCTTTATGTATATATACAAAGGCTTTCCCAAATTAAAAATAGATACAGTCAAATATGGTTTTTATCAAGAGAGGGGTATATTCTTAAAACTCTCTATGAACTCTACACCAAAGACCCCAAAAGGGCAAAGTACTTTCTTGCCTCAAGAAGAGCTGTTTCTTTTGCTTGTATAGAAAATAGGCAGGATATTAAAAATATACTTTCACAAAATTACAACGGTAAACTTAAAAATATTTTGTATTCAAGGCTCGGCATCACGATAGATGATGAAAGCTATGTTTCTATGCCTCGGGATATAGAAAAGGCTATGGCAAAAACAGAGCCTTTTATAAATGATATTATAGAAAAAGCAAAGGAACAAAGGGAAAACTACAGGAGTTATATATTTAAAAACTACTCTTTTAAAAACCACTCTCTCGAGAAAAATATACTTATATGCGATGTAGGCTATAATGCTACCATACAGTATTACCTCTCAAGGCTTTTGAAAAGGGAGTTTGAAGGCTTCTATATATGCCTTACAAATAAACCTCTAAAGCAGGGCAAAAGCAAACTTTCATCCCTTTACGGAGTGCTGAACGACTACGACCTTCAAAAAAATGCCGTTTTTCAAAACCAACTCCTTCTTGAATACCTCCTTCAAGCCCCCGCAGGGCAACTTATTGGTATAGACAAGGGAGGAAAAGAAATATTTGCCCCCTCACAGGATATCCCCATGGTAGCAAAAGCTATGGCGGAGGGTGTAAAAGACTTTTTTAAAGACTGTAAAAACTACACCTTTAAAACCGACTTCCCCTTAGCCGCCTTCACAGCCCTTGCTCCCATAATTAAAAAAGAGTTCCGCCTTGAAATAGAAGATAACTACTGCTCGGGGGAAGAACGAAAAAAAATATTATAAAACCTATGAAATATAAGTATGCATTTTAGCACCTTGCCACCTTTGAGAAAAGGTGGTTTTTTATATTAAAGAAAAGCAAATAATGTCAATTTGCATAAAAATTTGCACAAAAATTGTGCTATATGCACAAAGTTACAATTGTGTTACAGGGTATATTTGACTTTTTTTGACTTTTTTGGTATCATAACCTTAAGAATTTGGCACTAAAGGTGCCGCAAAATATAAGGAGGAAGTAAAATGAGAAAATCATTTTTAACAAAAGCCTTTGTAGTTGCGGGAGTGATGGCAAGTGCATTGGCTTTGAGCAGTGTCTTTGTTTTTGCCGCTAACGGTGACGAAGCAGTATTTAAGGTAAGTGATTTTGGGCAAACTTCAAACTCAAATAAAGCAGATTATGCACAGACAAGCCCTATTGAACTTGAAAGTAACGGTATGACATTTAAATTGTCAGCAGGTGGTCAAGATTTTATAGAAGACTATGGAACTCGTGCAGGGGGATCAGGTTCTCTAACAAATGAAACGGATATGACATTTGGAAGCAATGACCAAGAGTACCGTGCAAACGGCAGTAACCGTACTATTACGGTCAAGCCTGTAGCAAATGGTAAAATTTCGTTTTATTTTTATGATAAAGAAGGTAATACAAGCTATTCTATAGCCGGAGGTTCTACTACTTCAACGGCAAAGACTGTTTTACAATACACTTTTGATTGTATAGGTGATACAGAATATCAAGCAACAATTACTAATAAGGGTTGTTTTTTGGCGGTTAAGTTTGAGCCTGAAGCTACAACATCCGATACATATACATGGAAAGTAAGTACTTCGGCACTTACAGGCGATTTTGCAAGTATATCTGCAGGAGATTTTTCTATAGTACCTTCCGATGACATGCAGAGTGCTACGATTACATATGAAAAGGGTGATTTTTATACAACAGATCAATTCCCTTCATCGGCAGTATCTGCAAGTAGCGGTATCGTAACAACAACATCAACAGATATTACGGGTACCGAATTTAAAAACTATACATACACAATAAATTTAAGTGATGATATGTTTGAAGTTATACCCGATGAAAGAGTATATCTTCACGTAGAGCCTACGGTAAACGGAAATGAAACAAAATATGAGTTCACAAAGGCAGGTAACGGCTATCTTGTAACAAAGGATGACAAAGATAGTGATACCACAGCTTATGTGGCTCTTTCTTCCGATACAGAAAACTATAAGAATAATTATGTGGAACTTTCCTCATCCGGTGCTAAAATTTGTGACGATAGTACAACGGGTACTCCCGTACTTACCATACCCGTTTCTTTAAACAGCGGTAAGTATACCATATCCGGAGAGGTTACACCTACAAACAATATCGGTTCCAAATGGGCTCTTGTAAATTTCGGTACATGCTACATTGCGGCAGATGCATCCAAGAATGTTGTATTTTCTACCAGTACACAGGAAAGTGAAGCCGTTAATGCAGGAGCATTAGCTAAGGGTCAAAAGGTATCATACGAAGTAGTATTTGATTTTGATTCCGGAGAAGCAACAGCTACGGTTACAAATGGTAATACAACACAGGAATTTACACTTCACGGTATAACCGGGATAACTTCTATCACATCCAGAGCTAACAACGGAAACTCTATATCTGCAGGTAACGACAGAGGACTTCTTGTAGGTGATATAACTATCCTTGAAGAGGCTTCTACAAAGATCGCCGACACTATCGAAGCTATCACAGGCAGCACAAAAGAGTTCTCTTGTATAGATACGGCAAACGGTATCACTTACCTTATTTACGGTATTACCGAGGCTGATATGGCAAAAAGCGCTATACGCCTTCCCGATGGCTCAACAGATACAAAGGTATTTGGTGAGATAGTATTTGACGAGGATACAGATGATGTTCTTACAGCAGGTGAGGGTGCACTTTCTGCTTTTGACTATATATATGGTGTAGCTATAACGGATACTCAGGGAGCAAGACCCGAAAACTCACCCTATTTCTCATTACAGGATTAAGGAGGAAAAAGTATAATGAAAAAGATATATGAAACACCTGAGGTAAAGATTCAGGTAATAAATTCTACGGACGTTATAACACTTTCCTCTGTGGATAGTGTAAACGCAAGTGCTTTAAAGAAAATATCCGCTACAAGCATAGAATTCTAATAAAACTATGATCAAGAGCCCGAAAATGTATTGAGCATTTTCGGGCTCTTTTATTTTGCAAAAATTTAAAAAATTTCGGGGCAACCAATATCCCCCCTCTATTCTATAAAAGTGAAAGGGGGTGAGAATGTGAGTGAGTTTGAAGAAAGGATATTGAGGCTTTCAAGAGATGAGGCTGCGGCGAAGGAGATAACAGAGCTTATTGAGGAAGCGAGAAAGGCAGGTGATAACATAGTTTTCGGCAGTGCTACCGAAAAAGAGGATGTGGAAGGAGAAGAGTTGAAAGAAATATTCGGAGTTTAAAGGAGGAGAAATATGGCTATAGACTATACTACAAAATTTTCGACCATGCTTGATAAAAAGTATGCCGCCGAAAGCAAGACCTACGACCTTACACTTTCCAACAAGGGTGTAAGCTTTGTAAATGCCAATACTTTAAAGATACCCATGCTTACGGTAGGTGGCTATAAGTACCACACAAGGGGAAATACCTACAACAAGGCGAACATATCCAATACCTTCCAAACAAAGGTACTTTCCCACGACAGAGATGCGGAGTTCATTATAGATGCCATGGATGTGGAGGAGACCAGCGCCATAGTTTCCATAGCAAATATACAGAACACCTTTGAGGAACAGCAGGCAATACCCGAGTGGGATGCCTACAGGCTCTCAAAACTCTATCAGGATATGTGCGATTTTGATAAGGATGCCACGGAGGTAGCGGCAAACTCTGCAGCGGTACTTGCTTGGTTTGATGCCGTCAGTGTTAATATGGATGATGCGGGAGTACCCTTGGAGGGTAGGATACTCTACTGCACCCCCGCTTACAAAAAGCTTTTGGAACAGAGCCTTACAAGACAGCTATCCGCCAAAGACAAGGCTTTTGAAAACACCATAGAGAGGATAAGCGAAACAAAGCTTATAGGTGTGCCCTCTGCAAGAATGTATACCGCCTACGACTTTACAACGGGCTTTACTCCCGAGGACGGTGCAGATGAGATGGCTATGATACTTGTACACCCTTCTGCGGTGGTGGCAAGAACAAAGTACGCCTACATGAAGGCTTTTCAGCCCGGAAGCGATTCCAGAACGGCAGATGCTTGGATATATCAGATAAGGCAGTACGGCGATCTCTTCCTGCTTAAAAACAAGGTGGCGGGTGTGGAGATAGCTCTTAAGGCTTCTAACTGATATGGTTTACTACTGCGACTATCCCGACAGAGACATACTTGAAAGAGCCTGTGCTCTTATAGATGCCCTGACCTTCGGCAGGATAAGAGAAGAGGGGTATGAAAACCTCTCTTCTTTTCAAAGGGAAAATATAAGGCTTGCGGCTTTGGCACAGTGCAAGGCAATGGAAGGGGGAGAGGTGACTCTCCCCCTTGGGGTAAAGAGCTTTTCCTTGGAGGACTACACTGTTTCATTTGGGGAAAATGGGGGAGGCATTTATTCTTATATAGATAAAAGCGCCTATATTTATCTCATGCAAACGGGGCTTATGTGCAGGAAATTATAAAGGAGATGATATTATGCCTACTTATCAAGGTGTGGTACCCGTAAACAGGCTTACATTCACACTTGACAACAAAGTTGTAAAAGAGTGTGAGAACTTGGAAATAAGCGTTGAAAACGGTATGGAAGAGTGGAATGCCATAGGAGAGGGGGGATGGACTAAAAGGCTTCTTACGGAAAAGAGCCTTAAAGTCAAGCTTTCGGGTAAAAGGTGCTACGGTGACACGGGAAATGACTATGTGGCAAGCTTTGCCTATAAATCGGGGCTTGAAGCGGAGGGGGAGCTTGTGATAGGCTTCCCCGACGGCGGCAGCCTCACCCTTACGGGGGTGATAAATGTTACCGCTATGGGTGGCAAGGCTACCGAGGCAGACAAACTGGAGTGGGAGGTACTTTCAAGCGGTGAGCCCGTATACAGCGGAGGTAACGAGTGAATATACCTTTAGTGTTTTTTAAGGACAGTTGCGTGATATACAAGCCTTCCTCTCCCGATATATACGGCGACAGCTCTTTGATCGCCATAGAGGTAAGGGGGAGGTTTTATCCGAAAGAAGAAAGGTGCTTTTCGGGGGAAAAATATAAAGGGGATCGGGATGTGCTTATTTCAAAAGGGCACATCCTTTTCCCGCCCACGGAAGACCTTGAGGGTTGTGCAGGCTCTCTCATAGACATAAACGGCAAAAGATATAAGCTTCTAAACTTAAAGACGGTGTTGGAGGGGAATAAAGTCCACCACTACAAAGGGGAGGTGTTGTAGATGCTTGAGGAAAGGGTAGTAAGAGCCGTAGAAGCCTTTGGGGATATAGACAGAGTGTATATAGCAAGACACTTTAAAATAAGAGACTTTTCGGGCACCTCTGCCATGGTAGCCTCTTTGGATACCAAACCCAGACAGACCCTGGGGAGAAATAACGCTGTATTTGAAGATATAAGGATAAGCCTTGACCTTTCCCGATCTCTTGCCCGTTCAAAGGAGATAGCCGAAAGCCTTTTTGACTTTCTGATAGCCTATGAGGGGGAGGGCTTGTATTTCTTACCTCTGAAGCTACCGATATTGTCGGGAAAGAATGAAAACAACAGGTGGGAGTACGTTTTGGAAGGAAGATTTATAGAGAATAAGGAGGAGTAATATGAAAGACATAACAAGTATTTTGAAAGAAGATAACCCTCGCATAAAAATAGGGGAAAACTGTATTTTAACACTTAAAGACGATCTTTTATCCGTACTTAAAATGCAGGAGATATTAAGAAGGCAGGGAGACGATCACCAAAATTTAAAAGAGGCTATGGAAGTGATACTCGGAGAGGATGCCCAAAAGCTTAAAAACCTTTCCTACGGTAATTATTTAAAAGTTTGCACCTGTATCATAGCCGAAGTTTCGGGAGTAGATGATAACGGGAGGCAAAAATAGGGAAGAAGCCTTTTATGATATTTTGGAGGATCTTGAACTCATAGAGGCAAGTTTTGCCATGCAGTACGGTATAAGGCTCAGAAGATGTGATATGAGTTACGGTGAGTTTTTAGCCCTTTTAAAGCACCTCCTTCCCGAAAGTCCCTTAGGAAGAGTAATAAAAGAGAGAAAAAACAAAAAGCCTCTTTTTACGGAGGAGGAGTTTAAAAACATCTGTCGCAAAAACTTCGGAAAGGAGGGGAAATATGGCGGGAACCGCTCTTATCCCAATAGATACCGTAAATAATTTAAGCTTTAAAGAACTTAAAAGCTTGGGACTTAAAAGCCCTGTTATAAGGCTTATATCGGGGGAAAAGGAGAGTACATCAAAAAAAGGTACTTTAGAGAATGTAAAGACCACGGCAAAAAAGACCGAAGAAGAAAGCCTGAAACCTCTTTTTGAAAGTACAAGGGAAAGCATATCGAAAACAAGAGCGCTTCTTTTACCCTTTTTAAGTGAGGCAAAGGAGGGCATAAACTCCCTTAAAAACCATGCCCTCTCACCCCTTACGGACTTTTTGATAAATATATTCTCCCCCGCTTTCCAAACTCTTTCGGGCAGTATGGGAAACTTTTCAACCTTTGTAAAAGAGGTGCTTTCCCCCATACTTTTACCCTTGGGAGAGGATATTTTAAAGCTCTCCTTCAACATAGGCTCGGCGGAGCTGGCTTTTAAAAACTTACAAGACACGGTGGAAAAGGGAAGTTGGAGCATACTTGAAAACATACGCTCAACCCTCAAGGGCATAGGAGATAGCCTGTACGAACTTTTTAACGGTATATCCTCTAAAACCACACCTGTCCCCGAAATGGCGGGAGGCGGTCACATAGCCTTTGATATAAGCAAAATACCTTTTCTTGCAAAAGGTGGCATAGTCACCTCCCCCACCTTGGCACTTCTGGGAGAAAAGGGAAGGGAGGCGGTAATACCCCTTGAAAAGTCCTTCCCCAAAACCACCTTCGAAAAAGAACAAAGCCAAAGTATCGCAAACAGACCCCTCGTGATAGAACTAAGCATAAACGGCAGCAAGTTCGGAAGAGTCTGCGCCGAAAGCATAAACGAACTGCAAAGAAAAACAGGCAAGACACTTATAGAGATGTGAGAGTGTGAAATAAGTTTGGAGCTGTGAAATGTAAAGCTGCTTTTCACAGCTTTTTTGCGTAAAAGTAGCTACAAATGAGAATGTTTGAGAAACAAATTACCTTGCAAAAACAATAACTGTGACAAAGCCTCCCCTGAACAGCCACAGCTGACGGGGAGGTGGTAGCTTTAGCTGACGGGGAAGTTTCAAGCGGAACGAAAAGCTCTGCAAACGAGTGTATTGGTCGTTTCGTCGTCAGCCCTATGGGCTTCCTTCCCCTCCCGGGGTGGGTACCTCTCCGGCGCAACTCCCGTTGCACCCCCTCCCCTGTTAGGGGAGGCTTTTCCGTTGCTTCGGGTTTTGTTTTTATTGCTTACTTTCTCGTTGCTTCAATACACGTTTGCCATATCCAACTCCAACTGCCATACCGACACCCAAGCCTCCCCTGAACAGCCACAGCTGACGGAGAGGTTTTGTGTCGTAGTGTTAACCTATGGATTTATATCCTACCTCGGCCGTTAGTATCGGTAAAAATCATATTGACTTGCAGTTCAAACAATGGTATAATTGCATTACAAAAAAAAGAACACCACCTCACGATAGGACGGTGCCCTTTTAGAATTTAGTTGAAATAACCGCATTCATTTCAGGGTTGAGGGCGGTTATTTTTTTGTGCCTTTTTCGTGCTTTCCTAATCTGTAGCCGAGTTCAAAAAACGTAAGACAAAGCGCGATCAAACTCATAATATCTCCGATTGTAAGCATAGGACACCCCCTTCACTTCGGTAGGTTATATAAATTCACCTCCTCGGCTCAAGGGCACCGTCCACCGTTTTTTCGATTGGTGATGTTCACGAAAATATATTATCATAACACTGTAAATTAGTCTATAAAAATAACATTTCCGCTTTGTTACAATTTTTTCTTAGCTATACAACCTAAAGAAAACCTTTCGGTCGGCTAATGTCGATCGTTGACGGAGAAGTTCCGTGCGGAACGAAAAGCTCTGTAAACGAGTGTATTGGTCGTTTCGTCGTCAGCCCTATGGGCTTCCTTCCCCTCCCGGGGTGGGTACCTCTCCGGTGCAACTTCCGTTGCACCCCCTCCCCTGTTAGGGGAGGCTTTTCCGTTGCTTCGGGTTTTGTTTTTATTTCAAAATATGTCGCCATAACTTCCCGTGCTGCCATACCGACACCCAAGCCTCCCCTGAACAGCCACAGCTGACGGAGAGGTGGCAGCTTTAGCTGACGGAGAGGTTCCGACACAAAGACAAATTTGTAATTATCGAAGTTGAGGTCGGAAAAATCAATTTTTTCGCATAAGCTAAAAATTGATTTGGGTCAACAAGTCGTTATTTACATCCCCCACAACCATATTTTCTATTGAAAAAATACAAAATATATTATATAATATATTTTACAATAATTTTGCGGTTTTGCACTTATAATTTGTGCATATCTGTGAAAATGTAACCGATTACCCACACCTCTCGGGTGAAAATATAAAAGGTGGGTCTGTATATATGCTAAAGGAATACGATCTGAACATTATAGAAAACAATGTAAATTCCTCGCAAAAGCCGGTTATAATATTTAAAAACGACGAGAATAAATATTTCAAGGCCATAAGCGATGCTTTTTACAATATGTTGGGCTTTCCCAAGGTGAAATTTCGCTCTGTGTTTGACAACAGTTTCAATAACCTTGTTTTTTCCATGGACAGGGAGCTTATATTTTCCGTTCTCGGAGAAGAAGAGGCTATAAACACAAGCTGTCATATCATAAACTTTGAGGGCAAAATACAAAAATACAGGGTGCATTTTGACTTTTTTGCATCTCTTGGGGAAAAATATGTTGTGGCCATGTTTGCAAACGATACCACCGAAGAAGTGCCGCCTTTAAACGGTGTTTCCTCTCCTGCCATGTGTGCTTTGGAGTTTGACGGCTTTAAGTTTAATCCCGTGTATGTTTCGGAAAGATTTCTGGATATATTGGGCTATGAGAAAAATGAGTTTTTCCTGACTTTTGACTATGGGCTTAGCCGATTTATACCCCTTGAATATATACGCCCTTTTAAAAAGGCAGCTACTAAAGCCTATTCCTTAGAGGTGCATACAGCCTGTGAAACAAAAGTACGGAGGAAAAACGGAGATATCACAGAGGTAAAAGTAAGCTTTGATGCCTTTTCCACAGAGGGGAAAAAGCTACTTTATATTACATTTTCCTCATTGGAGGATGATAATTTTTATTTTGAGCAGATAGTAAATGATTCTGCCAATGCCGTAGCCATATACGACCTTCATACCATGGAGCTTTTGTATATAAACGAAAGGGCAAAAAGAATATTTGCCTTGCCCGACTATAAAAATAAGCACTGTTATGAAATAAATCACGGGCAGTCCGTTCCTTGTTCCATATGTAAGAGATATGTATTCAGTACCGTAAAATATACGGATATGCCCCTTATACACAGCTCTACCAAGCGTTCTCTCACTGTAAATGCCAAAATAATAGACTTTAACGGCAGACCTGCCTATGTGGAGTATATAAACGACAATACGGATATGCTTAAAGGGCAAAGGTTGCACAAGGATATCATGACACATATCCCCTCTGCCATTTGTGTTGTGAATGTGGGCAAAGATCCCTTTGAAATAGAATATATAAACGAAAATTTTACAGCCCTTACGGGTTATAACATAAGGGAAATAAACAATGTTTTGGCTAAGGATATATCCGCATTTTTGGTGGGCTTTAACAACGAGAAAATGCGTGAAAAACTAAATATACTTTTAAACTCTTTTTCGGGTTTTGAAGAGGAGTATGAAATAATACGCTTTGATAAGACCAGAATATGGGCAAAAGTCATTACAAATACAATATACTACTCCGAAAACAAAAAGGTATTTGTGCAGTTTACGGACATATCCAAAGAAAAGGAGCTTGAAACAAGGCTTGAAGACCAAGAAAAGCAAATGAAGGTAGCCTTTGGTAATTCGGGCATACATACGGGTATATACTATGTAGACAGAAATTGCTACGAAATATCCACCCCATCTCTTATTTTTCCTCAAAAGGGTATGGGCGTGACGGTGGAAAATGCCAGAGAAGCTTTTTGGTCACTACCTGTAGAAGAGAGTGCGGATAAAAAGCAAATGGAGGAATTTAGAGCAAATATTACCGAAAGAAGGCAGTATGCCAAGCTTGAACTTCCCATAAAGAGAAAAAACGCAAGACAGGTAATAGAGGTGGAGGCTCACCCCATTGTGGAGAGGGACGGCTCCGTAAAAAGCTTTATATGTGTAAGCAGAGATGTTACGGAACAGAAAAGGCTTGAAATACAGTATGAGGAGCATTTAAGGTATAAAAGCCAGTATCAGAGCAATTCCTTTTTAAATGTTAAAATAAATATAAGTGATGATATAATAACGGAGTGTGAGGGTATAATACCCGAAAAAGCCACCTCCCTTGTGGGAGAGAATATAAACGGCTATATAAAGGCCGTATCCGAAAATATAGTCACACCCACCCTAAGAAACAATTTTATACGAAAATTCGGACAGGATGCCCTTGTAGAGGCTTACAGCAAGGGCAAAGCCACACTGGATATGAACTTTGACTACCGTATGAAAGACGGAAGCACCATTTGGATGAATCATATTCTTTTCATAGTCAAAAATCCTTTGCAAAATGTGCTTGAGGCCTTCGGTGTATTTAAAGACTCCACCTCTTCCAACGTATTAAGAGGACTTATGAAGTCGGTGCTTTCCAAAAACTACGACTTTCTTATGGCTATAGATGTGAAAAAAGGCAAAATAGTACAGTATGTAGACGGCCTTTGCTCCCTTGCAGCCTTTATGACAAAAGGGGGAGATGCCTTTGAAAAACTGCAGACCGTTTTAGACGGAAAGATAGTTGACAGAGACTTTTCCTTAGAGGATATAGAGTTTGAAAAGGTAGTGGAGGAAGTGGAGAAAAACGGTTTTTACTCCGTGTCTTTTTCCATGAGAGATACCGTTTCGGGCAGAAAGAGGAAAAATATAAGGTTTTCTCCCCTGGAGGGCGACAGCACCAAGCTCTGTTGTATGGCTCAGGATATTACACAGCTCTACGAGACCGAAAAACAAAGGCAGATCGAGCTTGAAAAGGCTCTTGAAACCGCAAACACCGCCAGCAGAGCAAAAAGCGACTTCCTTGCCGGTATGAGCCACGATATAAGAACGCCCCTTAACGGCATACTGGGTATGACAAGCCTTTTGCTTGACGATATACAAGATGAAAATATTAAAAACTCTTTGGAGACCATAAAAAGCTCGGGGCAATTCCTTCTCGACCTTGTAAACGATATTTTGGATATGTCCAGGATACAAAGCGGAAAGTTGAAGCTTGTACCCGAGGCATACAGCGTAAAAGAGTTTAGAGATATATTGGATGCGGTAATAGTACAGCAGTGCAAGAAGAAGGGCATAGACTTTACATTTACCGTTCAAGATGAAGGTGTTGTCATATATGTTGACAGGCTGAGATTTAATCAGGTGTTTTTAAATATACTTTCAAACTCCGTGAAGTTTACGGACAAGGGCGGTAGCATAACATTTAATATTTTCACTCTGAAAAGAACGGAGAAGGAAGTGACACTGCGCTTTATAATAGCCGATACGGGTATAGGTATAAGCCAACAGTTTAAAGCCCACCTCTTTGAAATGTTCGTACAGGAAAACAGAGAGGGTGTAGACGGCAGACAGGGGGCAGGCTTGGGTCTTGCCATCGTAAAGAGCATAGTGGACCTTATGGGAGGAAATATAAACATTGAAAGCACACCCTCCGAGGGTACTACCTGTTTTGTGGAGATAACCTTCCCCATAGCGGAAAGCCTTGAAAGTATGCCTCAACCCGCTCAAGAAGAGGAAGAAGAGGATATACTTAAGGGCAAGAGAGTGCTTATAGCCGAAGATCACCCTTTAAATGCCATTATAGCCGAAAGGATGTTAAACAAAAAAGATATCCATACGGAAAAGGCGGCAAACGGTGCCATAGCCTACGATATGTTCTGCGAGAAACCGCCTTTTTATTTCGATGCCATACTTATGGATATGAGAATGCCCGTTATAGACGGTATAGAGGCAACTAAAAAAATAAGAGCTCTTGAGAGAGAGGATGCAAGGAAGGTGCCTATAATAGCCATGACAGCCAACGCCTTTGAAACCGATGCGGAAAAAACAGCCTCTGCGGGAATGGATGCCCACCTTGCAAAGCCTATATCCGCCAATGTGCTGTATGAAGAGCTTATAAAGCAATTAAGGAGAGTTAAAGATGAAAATAGATAAGATCACAAATCCCATACAAAAAAAGTTTGTGGAGATAGATGCCACGGCAAATATCAATGCGGATATAGAAACAAGGCTTACCTACGTGGTGGAGACCAACAATATTTACCCCACCAAAAAAGAAGAGTTCGATAAGCTTGTGGAAAATGTTAAAGAGGATATACAAAAAAACGGCAACGACATCTCCGACAGGGATGCCCACAGAGCGGCAGCCTTTACAAGCGGTATAGCTGTGATATGTACGGAGATATTCAATGATGATGCCGATGCTCAAAAGTGTATAGATGCCCTTAACAGGGAGTTTGAAATATTTTCGGGGGAAGAGTTTACGCAAGATCCCTTCTTGAAAAAAAGCTTTTCCGAGTACAAAAAGGGAAAATACACCATCACCACCGATAAGATACATCCCTATCAAATATGCGTTTACTCCGAGCCTAAAAGAGACGGCAAAACGGGTATCATAATACCCAGACTTTGTACCGTAGAAGACGAATTTTCCTACCCCGTGCTTTTAAGAGACGACAATGTTATATCCACCGTAAACCCTTCCGTACATTTTACGGTAAAAAGACATGTGGAGGCGGCAAAGGGCAGGGTGCTTGTTTTAGGCTGTAAGCTTGGCTACTACCCTTACCTTGCCTCCCTTAAAGACGAGGTGGAAAGTATTACCATAGTGGAAGAAAACAAAGACTTGGCAGAGCTTTTTAAAGAGGCTATTCTTCCAACCTTTGAACAAAAAGAAAAAATAAATGTGGAGACAGCCGAACCTACCCTCTATCTTAAAGGCGTAAAAGACGGAGAGTATGATGTTTGCTATGTAAACAACTGGATAAATCTTTCCGAAACGGGCAACTACCTTAAAATGAAGCATGCCGCAAAGGCTTTTGACAAAACGGTGTTTACCTATCAGGATGAGGAGGCATTTCTTTTGCACCTGTCATCTTTTGTGTGCAGAAAAATGGAAGAGACCTACTACCTCGCCCTGGGATACGACCCTTCACAAATACCCCTTCTTCCTCCCTCCGAGGAGAAAAAGGCAAAATATGTAGAAAAGCTTACAAAGTCCGTGGTGATAGACTCTCCCGAGGCTATCGATAAGTATTTGGATCCTTTGACGATAAAGGAAATGATAGAAACTCTACCTTGTAAGTATTAAAACGAATTCGCTGTATAAACCTGTATGTTTAAAAGAAGCATCGGCATCAACTTGTAGGGGGTGTGAAATATCACACCCCCGGCAAAAATGAGATTTTTGCCGATAAACAGCCGTTCTGCGCGCCTCTTTAGGGAGGCACTTGCCCGTCTGCAAGGTATAAAAATAAAAAATTCGAAAAGGTTTCGATTTTTTTATT